>NZ_JAUBPB010000008.1:0-148431 GCF_036700545.1 Microcoleus sp. SVA1B4 | reverse complement strand
ACAACAAACTACATTGAAATTTAGTCGGATTTAACTGTAGCATATTTTGGGTTCCAGTTAAGATGCGTTTACCCTGGGGTTATGAGCCGATTGCTAGCAGCGAATTGCTGCCCGAATTAGACTTATCTTTGTTGAAGCGTTGCATTTTATTTGCGTCGCCATTGGAAGCACTAAAAGAGTTTCGTAAAGGCATTAGTAGCAATGACTGATTCGTATTTACTCAATCAGGATAATATCAAAACACTGGATACTCGCATCTGTGAAGTTACAGTTTACACCGATCGCGCTTTGGTGACGCGCCGCGGTACGGTATCTCTGATGGGAAACGAGCGAGAATTGGCGATCGCCTCTCTCCCCGCAACCCTCGACACAGAGTCAGTCAGGGCCACGGGTGCGGGTACAGTTGCAGTGCGATTGCTGGGAGTGCGAACCGAAACAGTGTTTAGCAGCGAACCAGTGGGCGATCGCACCGCCGAATTAACCCAACAAATCCAGGAGTTACAAACCCAAAGACGGGCAATTAACGACAAAATAACCGCCCGAAAAATTCAGCTCAAATTTGTCGAAGGTTTGAGCGACAAAAGCGTCGGTTTCTTTTCCAGCAGCATCGCCAAACAGCAGGTAGGTTTAAACGAAACTGGCGAATTGCTCAATTTTTTAGGAACCAATTACCTAAAATATGTAAGTGCGATCGCCCAACACGAAAAACAGCAGCGCGAATTAGACAAGCAAATAGAAGCTTTGCAGCAACAGTTGCGCCAAGTACAAACTCCCCATTCCCAGCAAAGCTTTAACATTATTGTTGCCATAGAACCCAGCGGCAGCGGCAATTTTGAACTAGAAGTTTCCTATGTAGTCATGCGATCCCGTTGGACTCCCCTTTACGACTTGCGAGTAAACACTACCAACAACCAAATTAATCTCAATTACCTAGCCGAAGTCAATCAAAATACAGGCGAAGATTGGACGGGAGTAGCGCTGACTTTATCTACAGCAAAACCCGGAATGGGAATGCTACCCCCCCAATTAGAATCCTGGTATATCGATATTCTTCGCTCAAAATCGCCTCCAGCAGAATTTCACAGAGCGGGAATGACAAGAAGTATGGCATCATACGATTCTAAATCAGGTGCAAACGAAGTAGCATTAGCCATGATGACTGAGCCTAGTGTTTCTGCAGCACCCGAACCCATAGAAGCTCAAACCCCCACAGCCCAAATATCGAAAGAAGGCGGCACCGTCTCATTTCAAGTAGGGGGAAATACCAACATTCCCAGCGACGGCACACCGCACAAAGTTACTATTTTCGGCGAAAATTATCCGTTTAAACCTGAATATATAGCCGTCCCGCGATTAGTCACTTTTGCCTATTTGCAAGCAGTTGTGGTGAATCCGCTGACAGGTGCAACTCTGCTTCCCGGTAAAGCAAATATCTTTCGCGACAACACTTTTGTCGGCAGTGTGCAGTTAGAAAATGTTTCCCCCGGCCAAGAATATAAACTGAATTTAGGAATAGATGAACGGTTAAAAATAGAGCGGGAATTAGTAGAAAGACAAGTAGATAAAAAACTGATCGGTCAGCAGAGGCGCACGAGTTACGCTTATCGCTTAAATGTGACAAACTTGCATCAGGTGCAGGTACACCTGACACTACAAGAGCAATTGCCAGTCAGCCGCAATGAACAAATTAAAGTGCGATCGACTCTCACTAATCCGAAGATAGTAGCAGGTGAAATGGGACTGCTAGAATGGATAATGTCTCTGCCGCCGCAAGCAAAGCAAGAGTTATATTACCAGTTTGTTGTCGAACATCCTCCCGACTTAACTGTCACGGGTTTAGATATTTAATATTAAGTAGGTAAAAAGTTGTTTCTAATCAGGACTTTAGTCCTGATTCGTCACCACGTATGAGGACTGAAGTCCCGATAAACTATCAAATTTACCTGTAATTGGTAAACTGCAAAGCCATCGGATAGTCTTCTTGCTTCAAGCGTTGAATCACCAACTGCAACTCATCCTTATCCTTAGCCGAAACGCGCACTGCATCACCTTGAATCGAGCCTTGAATCTTTTTAAACTCATCTCGAATTAATTTAGTGATTTTCTTGGCAATTTCCTGGTCAATCCCTTTTTTCAGTTTGATTTCTTGGCGTACTCTAGTACCACTAGCAGCTTCAATTTTCCCATAATCAAAAATTTTCAGAGACAAATTGCGCTTGGCGGCTTTAGTTTGCAAAACAGTGTGAATTGCATCGAGAGTAAATTCACTGTCGGTATTGACAGTAATGGATTCTGCGCCCAATTCCACGGTAGTTTTGGTATCTTTCAAGTCGTAGCGGCTTTTAATTTCTCGCTCTGTTTGGTCAACAGCGTTAACTAATTCTTGCCGATCGAAATCGCTGACAATATCAAAGGAATAACTAGCAGCCATAAATTAGTAATTGGTAATGGGGCATTGGGCATTGGGCATTGGGCATTGGGCATTGGCCAAACAGGGCATTGGGCATTAACAACTAACCAATAACCAATAACCAATAACCAATAACCAATAACCAATGACTACTGAAAATTAGCCGTTAACAGCCATTAAACTGAAATAGAATAAAGAAACAGTGCAAGAAGAACTAATCGCAAACATGAGCGATCGCCCCAGCGGCACATTCAGAATATAGAAAACCGAAAACAACAACCGGGCGATCGTAAAAGCGATCGCAGCCCAACCCGCCGCCTCCGAATCTACCCCCGTCACAAAAGCCATCAAAGCCGCCGCTGAAAACAGCATAAACGTCTCAAACGAATTTTGGTGAGCCCAAGTTGCCCGCTGAGCGTAAGCAGGCAACCTCTCAAACATAGCGCGGGGGGCTGCTTGGTCGTAGCCTAGCTGCAAGCGGGCGAACGCAACCACCAAAAACGGTGCGTAAACCAGCGCAGCAGCAGCAGCAATACAATCAAGCAGAATAACCGACACAGGCAATCCCAACACCATCATCCGCCTCGCAGTTCAATCAAAATAGAACAGAGTAACCACCTTGCGCTGTTCCTCCGCATCCTGGCAAGTTTTCAGCAAAGTGTGGCTTTCGTGAAAAGCAAAACATATCAGTTGCTGACAGCGAGAAATAATCTCCTGATTGCACATGGCGCTTGCTTCCGGGAGAGACAAGCTATCATTTTTGGGATTTTCTACCAAATGTATCACTTGTTCGAGTTGGTCGCGAGACTCCCGGGGCTGGCGACTCATGCTTTGTGGCAAAATCACCGTCAGCAGATTAGGATCTGCTCGCATCGCCCCCCGAATTGCGGCTGAATTGGTGCCTGTAGCGCCAGAAGTGATGAGCTGATTGCCTCCCAGAACTATGGCGTAGCTCAGCATCTCAATTAGCTGCTGGTGGGTAATAGGAACGTGGCGAGAACCCAAAAGAGCAATCCGCTTGGAGCTGGTTTGCTGGATCGCCGCAAGTTCTTGTAAAAAATCATCTACTCTGGGTAGCTCAATTGATTGACTCAAAGAATTTATTAAATTAAATAAAACTACGTTGTGGATTTTAGCAGACTCACTAGCCATTGCCGCCAAAAAGAAGTTAAGAATTGCTGATTGACGGGCTCAGACTAGAGGATCTGGAGATTTGAGTTCGCCTGAAGGCAGAATGTCTCAAGACATTCGGCAGCCGGAGCTCTAGGTAGAATTCAAGAAAAATTGAGAATTTAAGAATTTTACCTTTTTATTTATTTAAACAAAAAGTTCTCTCTGCCGAATACCTTCTTCCCTCAGCTCCGGCTCTCTTCTTAATGGACTCGATCGCTCAGGCCCAAGGATGCCATCATGCCATCAAGGTCAAAATGTTCTGCCATTAGCTGAGTAACGCATTCCACCTTGATCGGTTCGTGCAGGCGCACGCTGCCAAAGGTGCTGTCGATAATTTCTACCGTGGTTAAGGTATCCAAATCAACAGACAAAACCGGAATTTCCATTTCTTCGGCCCTGCCAATCACCAGGGGAGAAGGAGGCAAGTGGCCTGTCAAAATTAAGCACTGAGTCGAGCTCTCCAGAGCCGCTAGCTGAATGTCCGTGCGATCGCCCCCCGTCACCACCGCCATATTTCTCGCTTTGCGGAAATACTTCATAGCCGAACTAACATTCATCGCGCCAATTGTCAAGGTTTCCACCATCAAGTCCAAACGGTCTCGACGGCACAGCACATCAGCTTTTAATTGGTGCACCAATTCTTTGACGCTGACACTTCGCAGCAAAGCACTTCTCGGCAGCATTCCCAAAACTGGAATACCCGCAGCCTCCAGAAAAGGCCGCACAGTCGCCGTTACCGATTCGAGTTTGTCCGAGGGAACGTCATTGAGTACCACGCCCAGCAACCGCGAACCCAAACGCTGTTTAGCCGACAGCAAATCGTCTATATACAGATCGATCGGGCGAGCTACCAACAGCACAGAGGCATCAACTGTCTCAGCGATTTGAGCCAAAGACAAGTCAAACAGACTGCCTTCCTCCAAATTAGCTGGGCCTTCTAACAGCGCCAAGTCTCCGCTGGGAGCTTGCAAATATTGCGCTAAAGACTGGCGGTAATCTGTCTTGTCTTCTCCGCGCAAACGCTTGTGAACCGTCTCTTCATCCAAATACAGCAGTGTTGACGGCATCTGACTTTCTGAGAGATTCAGCGTCTCTACGGCGAACCGCACGTCTTCGTCCTCTATCCCAGCTCCGGGCGAGCTCAAACAGGTTCCCAGAGGTTTGCCGTAGGCGACGGCCAGTCCTTTTCCCCGGAGTCCGAGTGCCATCCCTAGGGCGATGGCAGACTTGCCACTGTAAGCTTTTGTGGAACCGATCAGCAAATATTTAGTCAATTTGGGTACGCCTTCAATCCTCAATGTGCACCTGTCTATTTCAATAAATTTAGTTTTTCAACAGTATTTCTGAACTGAGCCTCAATTTAGAAATAATATATTATACTCGATTATACTCGATTTTGTCGCTTTTGGGCAGATTGTTTTTTGGCGAAAATTTTTTATTTACCTGTTCGCAACCATTTTCTTCCCATTCTTTTTACTTGATTTTGGAAAACCAGTTTTTAAATTGTTTGTTTTACCAGCAGTTTTTGATAATTATTTATCGCCGATTATTTTTTTAAAAATGATTTAGAATTATAAATTTTTAGTCATGTTTATTGCTATAATTAGATGTTAATACCGACTTTTATAAAATAAATATAACAGGGTATAAGTGGAAATTTGACTAAGAAGCTGTTATCCATTTAAATTGTGTGTCAAAAATCAATCAAATTATTGTGGGATGGGCACGCGAGCCCGTCCAGAATATGCAATTTAAACGCGCAACAGCTTAGGAATAACCTATTAATAGGGCTTGGTGCAGTTTTTGTTTGGTATATACCAATCCTCGCATCATTTGTGAATTTCTTACCCCCTCCGCTTCGTAAGGGGAGGGTTGGGGTGGGGTAAAAAAAATACGACTCCTGCAAGGATTGTTATAATACAGGTATTTTGTAGGAATCAAGCCCGGTGCTTGCCCGATCATTCTTGCATATAATCGACAATCGATATAGCAATCATAAATCATTCATGTAAATTTGTAGGGGTAGTGCTAAGAGTGCCTACCCCCTATCTATCGGGGCAACCGGGCGTGGGATTGCCCCTACAATAATTACGCGAATGATTTAGGGTTGCTATATGTATTATTAGTTATTCATTATTAGTGCGATCGCCCGCTTTAAAGCTGAACACTGGCAATGCGAGCAATAAGCTCCTTATAATCGGGATTCTAGCTTCTAAACACATAAATTGTCGGGCGGCGTGGGCTGGAATTTCGGCAGCCTTTGGGCTGATTGCGATGCTAGGCAGATCGCCGTCAAGGGCTGTAGATTAATTTTCCTTGGGCGGATCTACAGCGCTTTCCTCTCAGCTACCGAGTCGCAAAATTTGAACGAAATCGGACGGCGCGATTCGCCTAACGGCGATAGCTTCGCTCGCGCGTACTCGCACAGCACCCATGTCCGAAATAGACTTTTGGACTTTTACCAGAACAAAGTACAGTAGTTTTCAATTGGATGAAATACAGGTAGCGAACTCTGTATCACGCTCAACTGAAAACTGCGGTAGATTTACTTTAGCAATGGGGATAAGTGCTGACCCCCAAAGGGATTATTGAGAACGATCCAACAACTCACTTACTATTTCCGCTTCTCAAATAAAACTGGCTCCCCAATCATGTAATGTTGCCGTCGTGGCTTTACACTATTGGTGGGTCAGTTATAGCGCCCGTCAATCGATTTGAGATTTGAGATTTGAGATTTGAGATTGAAGAAAGCAAGCCCACTGATAAATCCGGGGGCTGGCGATCGGGATTCGGAGCTTTTTTCTCACTCCCCGAATCAATCCGGGGGCCCCGGATTAAATTGCTTGATTGTCAATTGCGGACTTTCGGGAGTGCGGATGCGGTGAAAGTTATTCATCCATTCGCATCAGCTTGCGGTAAAACGTTTTAGAAAAATCGACGGTACGAGTTCGCTGAAAAGTCAGGAGAACCTCAATTAAGCAACTAACAAACTCAGAGCTTTGCATAGTCACTTCGTAGCTGAGTTCAGCATTGCCGTCAAACAACACCCGACAGCGGGTTAAGTCGATCGGCAGCGACGAGATATTCCAACTAGCGACAAACGGCACGCTCTCCCCGCCGTCAATTTTTCTTGCTCCCTCCAAGGTTTTGAGCTTGTAGAGGCCAATAGCGTGCGGTAAAAACTTACGCCTGGGCTCTTGACAGAAAGGCGCGTAGACTTTCACTTCTTTGTCATCGGCTGGCTTGAGTTGAGGAATAGACATATTTCCACCTCAGACAATTATTACTAACAGATAGTTTAGATCCCCTGAAAAAACTAGCAGATATTCCAGGTCGATCGCAAGCAAAAGTCAGTCGATTTTAGATTTTAGATTTTAGATTTTAGATTTACAGCACAAAAGATGAATCTGCCAGCAAGAAGGGGAGTTTAAAATTTGGGGTGGCGAACAACTGAAGTCTGGAGGCTTGTATCCATTTGCGGGTAAAGTCAAATACTTTATGCAGTTCCGGTTTACCAGGGCCGTACCAGCAACAGGTTCTCCTGCGGTGCCCTGCAAGCGCCTGCTTTCAACAAAAGTCCAGAAACTGATACAGTAGATGCTTATATCTAAAATCAAAAACTATTGGTGGTTGAATCAAGTAACCTATGCAGGAGAGTTCTTGGCCAGAAAACGACGCTCGCAGCGAGCTTAACTTGGACATCTCTGATTTAGCTCAAGAAGAGCTCAAGAGTTTGACCTCGAACTCGAAGCTGAGCAAAGTATTTGCTATATCAGACATTGGCGACAGGGTGTTTGACGCGGAAACAAAAGCAGAGCTCCCGGTGGCGGTGTCTGTGCCGGGAACTCCCTCCTTTCCTCAAAATCTGTACCGGGGAAGGCGCGGAAAAGCTGCCGCAGTGCTGGCTGCGATTTGGGCCGGCACGATCGCCCTGCACTTGATTTCTTGGGGTGCGTGGGTAGTGTGGGGGTTGACGGGACTGCTGTGGATGCAAGCATTTCGAGTTTTGTTTGCCCAGCCCAAGCCCGCACTGCCGCCTCTTGCCGATGAAAGTCGAGAGGATTGGCCCTATGTGTCGCTGCTGGTAGCGGCGAAAAATGAGGAAGCGGTGATTGCCCGATTCGTAGAATCCATCTGCAATGTAGATTATCCGATCGACCGCTACGAAGTGTGGGCGATCGACGATCACAGCAGCGACACCACGCCGCTAGTATTGGAACAGCTAACCAAAAAGTACCCCCAGCTCAAAGTATTTCGCCGAGGAGCAAATGCCAGCGGCGGCAAGTCGGGAGCACTGAATCAAGTGTTACCGCTGACTCGCGGGGAATTTGTGGGAATATTTGACGCCGACGCGACGGTAACGCCAGACTTACTGCGCCGCGTGCTGCCGGTGTTCGATCAAGAAAAAGTAGGGGCTGTGCAAGTCAGGAAAGCCATCGCCAATGCTGCGGTAAATTTTTGGACTCGTGGCCAAGAAGCAGAAATGGCTCTAGACAGTTTTTTCCAGCAGCAGCGGATTGCGATCGGTGGCATTGGAGAATTGCGCGGTAACGGCCAATTCATGCGTCGCACCGCCTTGGAAAGCTGCGGAGGCTGGAACGAGGAGACGATTACCGACGACCTGGATTTGACGGTGAGGCTGCACCTAGACCGCTGGGACATTGAATTTCTCGCTTTCCCAGCCGTGTCAGAAGAAGGAGTCACTAACGCTCGCGCTCTGTGGCACCAGCGCAATCGCTGGGCAGAAGGTGGCTATCAGCGTTATCTTGACTACTGGCGGCTAATTTTGCGGAACCGCATGGGAACTGGGAAAACTTGGGATTTATTTGGATTTTGGGTATCTCAATATTTCTTACCCACAGTAGCCCTACCCGACTTTGTGATGTCAATTGCGCTGCGCCGGATGCCGATCGCCAGTCCCATAACTTTTATGACCCTTACATTGTCCGTGGTGGGAATGTTTGTCGGTTTGCGCCGCACTCGCAAAGAGACCAAATTTGACGTAAGGCGAGTTTTTCTCACCTGGCTGCAAACGCTGCGGGGTACTGTGTATATGTTCCACTGGCTGCTGGTAGGGACTGTAACGGCTCGGATTGCGGTACGGCCCAAGCGGCTCAAATGGGTCAAAACCGTCCATCAAGGCGCTGTTAATAGCCTCAAGTAAACAATTCGCAGAAATATCTCGGCACAGTATGGCCGAAAGTCCGAAGATTTTGCGAGACAAAAAAACACCAACGCTCGCCAAATATCTCCCTGCCATATCCACCAATAAAATTTGGCAATTCCGAGAAAAAAACACTTTGAAACAGCTTAGGTAATAGGTAATCGGCGAGCGGTGATAGCGAATAAGTAATGGGCAATACAAAAGTCGAAAATTAAAAGATAAAAGCGATAATTTTTAACTTTTAACTTGACAAAAAACCAATTACTATCTATTAATTATGAATTGCCAATTAGGACGAATTGCTTGTTGCCAACTACCCGTCACCCGTAATTGATAAATGGATTTGTTAGAGTACCAAGCTAAATCTTTATTTCGCCAGATGGCAATTCCGATTTTGCCGTCGCAGCGGATTGACAATCCCGCCGACCTCAAAGGACTGAAAATTCCTTACCCCGTTGTACTCAAATCGCAAGTGCGGGCTGGGGGACGGGGCAGGGCCGGCGGTATCAAGTTTGTAGAAAATACGATCGATGCAGTAGCAGCAGCCCAAACAATTTTTAATTTGCCGATCGAGGATGAATATCCCCAAGTCCTGCTGGCAGAAGCAAAGTACAACGCCGACCAAGAATTGTACTTAGCGGTACTCCTAGACCCCGTAGCGCGACGCCCGGTGCTTCTGGGGTCGAGCCAAGGAGGTATGGATGTCGAAGGGTCGATCGACCAAATGCAGCAAGTTGCCGTAGATCAAGAATTTTCGCCATTCTATGCGAGGCGTCTCACGCTGAAAATGGGATTGCAGGGAGACTTGATTCAATCGGTGAGCACTATTGTCGAAAAAATGTACCGACTGTTTGTCGAAAAAGATTTAGACCTAGTAGAAATCAATCCTCTCGGCATCAGTCCAAGGGGAGAGGTAATGGCTTTAGACGGTAAAGTCACCGCCAACGACGATGCCTTGGGACGACATCCAGATTTGGCAGCACTCTCGGAGAAGAAGCTCTTGGGCGGGTTGGCACGGGAAAGAAGAAGTCCCCATGCTGGGGGCGATCGCTCCCATTCCCAGTCCAAGGTTCAGCAGTCGCCGGAGTTTGACCCCAAATCTAAATCCCCAATCTCGAATTCCGAATCCCTGCAATTAATCGAACTAGACGGGAATATTGCGATTTTGTGCAACGGAGTGGGCCTGACAATGGCAACTCTAGATGCTGTAACCCACCAAGGAGGAAAACCCGCTAATTTTGTGAATATTGGTTCCCTAGACCGCTACTATGCAGCAAATGCCCTGCGCGATCGCGTGGAGTTGGGTCTGGAGTTAGTCGCTCAGGATAAAAGCGTTAAGGTGATACTTGTAAATATTTTGGGCAGCGCCTCCAAGACCGAGGAAATAATCGCTGCAGTAGCCGGCTATTTGGAACGGAAAGCTCGCGCTAACCGCCACATCCAAGTTGTGCTGCGACTGGTAGAGATCGATGCTGATGCTGTTAAAAAGCGTTTGGGACAGTTGCCGGTGCAGCTAGCTAGCACTTTGGATGAGGCCGCTGCCGCTTCTGTATCCTCCGTCAAGTAGCGGCAGTCGATCGGCAAAAAACGAGATTTCTCTACAACAGATGAAGGCCTTCTGCTTTTTACAGATCGAGTGTCAAGTGGGAAAAAATGAATTTAACTCCTGAAAGCAAAGTCCTAGTACAAGGCATTACAGAATCTCCCGCGTCCACCCGCGCCGCCCTGATGATGAAAGCATACGGCACGAATGTAGTCGCCGGTGTTAGTCCCGGTCGGGGGGGGCTGGAAGTGGAGGGAATTCCGATTTTTGATTTGGTAGAACAAGCAGTGGCTGCAGTGGGTCACGTTGACACTGCGGTAATTTTGGTAGACGCTTACTCAGTGCTGGATGCGGCTTTAGAAGCGATCGCCGGAGGAATTCGGCAAATCGCGATCGTCACAGGGGGAGTGCCTCCTCTGGATATGGTGCACTTAGTCAGAAAAGCAGAAGCCACCGAAACTTTGGTAATCGGGCCCAACAGTCCGGGGATTATTGTGCCCGACAAACTGCTGCTGGGAACTCACCCCAAGGAATTTTACACTCCCGGCCCGGTGGGAGTGATCAGTCGCAGCAGCACTTTGACTTACGAAGTTGCCCTAGAACTGACGGAGGCTGGGTTGGGACAGTCGATGGCGGTTTGTATTGGTTGCGACGCGATTGTCGGTTCTTCTTTTATGCAGTGGCTGCAAATTTTGGACGAAGACGACAGTACGGAAGCGATAGTTTTGGTGGGGGAAGTTGGCGGGTGGAGTGAACAAGCTGCAGCTTCTTACATCGCCTCGGCGATCGACAAACCCGTGGTTGCTTATCTAGCCGGCCGCTACGCTCCCAAGGGGCCGTCTTTGGGCCACGCCGGCATCCTGATCAGTTCTCGCGCGGCTGCCCAGAAAGCCTTTGGAGTTTCGGCCCCAAACAAAATGGCTGCCTTTGAAGAGGCGGACATACCTGTGGCGGCTCGACCTTCCGAGATTCCTAAGTTGCTCAAAAAATTGCTCAAGAAAAATTGATTGCTTTGGGAGTTTCTACACAAGTCCTAACCCTCTTGGGGGTTGGGATCAGGGTAGGGCGGGGGCGGGTTTGGTCTCATATCATTTCCGGTTAAACCGGAATGATGGTTGACTGTTGACTGTTGACTGTTGACTCGATTTTATGATTCTGATGCAACCGGAAACGATATCAAAAGTGTCTGCAGAATGCCACAACAGCCGCTTCAACCCGCCTTTAGCACAAATTTATGATTTTTTTACCAAAGCCCTCTGACCGGCCTCACAGGCTGCGGTGCTGGTGCTGGCAAGGGGGTGGCGCGGCGCGGCGCTGGAGGCGGAGTTGTTGGCGGAACGCTGGGGCGAGGTTCGATCGGACTTTCGGTGGGATTTGTTTCAGTTGTGCGAGTTGTCGATCGCGTCACATCTTCAAGCAGGCTTCGCAGAGTTCCAGCTATACTCTGAACTTTCCCAACAGCGGTGCGAAGGCTGGCAACATCTACGTAAACCTCCTTGAGAGGATACTTTTTCAGGATTTCTAGCAGCGATACCTTACCGTCATCCCCGGATGCCAGGATCACCGCTGCCCGCAAAGCTTTCCCGCTTTCTGTGCGGCGCTGAGTCCGAATTGCTTGACCGATGTCGTCAGTGATCTTTTCTCCTGGGGTGCTGTAAACTACCCTCGCCAGATTAGCAGGCTTTAAACCAATTTCTAAACCCATGAACCCCCGCAGTAATTGCGCGTCCATTTTGGAGAACCGGATAATTTGTTGGAGGGTTGGCGTCGTCGTGCCGTTTTTAGCAAATTCTTCTAAGTCGCTGACATTGATGGCTTGTCTGATCGGGCCAAATGTGAGGACTACTTTTTCGGCCCCTAATGCTCTACTGCTGCTAGATAATATGCTCCCGCTTGCTCCTAAAACTAGGGCAATGCCGATCGATACAAATTTTGTTAATTTCATATTCACCGCAACATTAAAATTATTTTTTCGAGATTTGTACATTTTTGTACATTGTACAGTATAGATGCAGCAGTTATATTCTACAAGGTCGCCAGTCTAATTTATGCCCGCGTCACACCGACAATCTCGACCGAGACTTTTTCTTATCTTGACTTTAAGAATAAGTAAGGATAGTCAATTAAATAATTTCCCTTTTTTCTTGTGGGATGGGCCTAAGAGCCCGCCCAGAAAGGACGGGCTCTTAGGCCCATCCCACAACAGTCATGAAAAGTGGATTTTATTTAATTCTCATCCCTAACCATATCTGCCGACCTATTTTTGATTCTCTTCATTCTGCCTTCTACCTTTTACATCAGAGTGCCTTCTACATCAGAGTGCCTTCAGCCTTCTACATAAGTGCCTTTTAGAAATTATGTTGAAAACCAAGCGCAAATCCAAGAAATCCAAACACAAGCACAGCGAAAAAACCACAGCGCTCAGCAAAAAAGAAGTAACTGCACAAAAACGCAAAATTTCCCAAAAGCGCAATGAAGTGGTGCAGGCGATCGCCATAAGCTGCTTAATCACCTTTGCTCTCAGCATTCCCCTGTTTTTCGTAGCCGGCCCTAAGATTGCTATTGGAGGAGGCGCAGCCGCAGCCATCTTGCTGCTTTCCTACAAATACCCCCGTCAAGCTTTGTGGACTTTTCTAATTTACCTGCCTTTCAGTGGTACAATTACCTACGCAATTGGCGGCGGCAATCCTGCATTTCAAGTAGCCAAAGATGCTTTCTACATACCAGCTCTCATCGCCCTAATTCAAAGCTGCAAAAATAAACAGTTGCCCCTGTTCATTCCCAAACAAATGCTTTCTACCTTCAGCATCCTGTTGATGATGGCAATGCTGACTTTAATTTTTGTCAACGGGGAGATGCAGCTCAACCCTAGGGGCGGCGACAAACCAATTCTGCAAGGAATTCTCGGCTTAAAAGTATTGATAGGTTACATACCGCTGATTGCTTGTACCTATTATCTGCTCCGCACTAAGAAGGATTTGGTGTTTTTTAGTCGAATGCACATCGTTTTGGCGATCGTTTGCTGCCTTCTCGGTTTGATTCAGTACCTGTTGCTGCAAAGTGGAAAGTGTGCGGGAACCAGAGGCATGATCGGAGCAGAATTATATAAAGCAACGTTGGAAGCTAGATGTTTTGTCGGCGGTTCCTTGGTGTTCAGTCCAGAAGTCAAGTTTGTCCGCTTGCCGGGAACTTTTGTCGCGCCTTGGCAGTGGGCGTGGTTTTTAATTTCTAATGCTTTTTTAACCTTTGCCTCTGCCTTTTGCGACCCTTCCTTCTGGTGGCGAGTTATCGGTTTATTTGGCATGGCATTAGTATTTGCCAATGCAGTTATTTCCGGTCAAAGAGCTGCTTTAGTTATGGTTCCCGTTGCTACAGCAATCCTGCTAGTTCTCACCGGTCAATTAGTTAATTTAAAACGATTTATTCCCATCGGTGCTGGACTGGCGATTCTGCTGTTTGTCGGTGCAGCTATTAACCCGGGAATTATCGAGCAGCGGTGGGAGAGTTTTGTTAGTCGCTGGAATGCTGCACCGCCCCAGCAGTTTCTCTTTAATCAGTTCGAGCAGAGCAACAATTTTATCATTGATAGACCTCTGGGTAGAGGTGTGGGACGAGCAACTAATTCAACGCGAATATTTGGTGCCACGCAGCTAATTGAAACTTTTCAACCTAAGTTGATATACGAACTCGGTTATCCGGGAATGATTAGTTTTCAGATGATGCTTTTACACTTAGCTTTTCTAACTTTTAGAGCTTACCGATCTGTCAAGGACAAAAGTTTGCGGAGTTACGGAGCTAGTTTTTGGGTGTTTGTTGCATTTATTACGATCAATACTCAATACTATCCGCTGGATGTAGATCCAGTGTCGGTGTATTATTGGGTTTTAGCTGGAGCGATTTTAAAGTTGCCCAAAATTGATAAACAGGTACAGGATGAAAAACAGCAGGAAGTTGAGTCAAATGAATTGCAAGTTCACCAGCCATTAAAGGAGAAAAAAATTCTTTCATCTTCCCCAATTTGAGAATTTTTCTGAGTGTTGAGTTTGGTGGATTTTTTCTTGTTAAGTAACCCGCTTTCGCTGCGGGGGAATGCCAATATAGCCCGCCCTGCTGGGTTTATCTGTGATCAAACCCACCCCTACAGCATATTGTGGCTCTTAAGTTTACTGCGGTTGCCAAACCGGATTGCCAGGATACAAATCTTTGTCGTTTGTCAATTTAGTCAATCCTGAACCGTCCAGATTAATTACATACAACTTGCTTTTTTTGCCTTCGGTTTCATTATATATAAAAGCAATTTGATTGCTGTCATAATACCAAGCTAATTCTGAAATTTGTGACGGTTTTAGCCTGGTAGCTAGTTGATTTAGCTGGTTGCCGTCAGCATTGATTGTGTAGAGTTTTTGATTGTTGAACTCTCCGGCGACGAAAGCAATAAATTTGCCATCCGGCGACCACGAAATTTCGTCGTAGTTTCTGGGTTTTTGGGTGAGGTTCTTGGCTGTCCCCCGGTTAATGTCGAGCAGGTAAATATCTTGCTGTTCGCCTGCTGAATCGCCTGGTTTATTGTAATAGTAAGCAATGCGGCTGCTGTCTGGCGACCAAAATAATTTGACGTTGTAAACCTGATGTTGCGGGTTGTTTGTCAAATTTTTGAGGTTGGTTCCATCGGCATTAATGGTGTAAATTTGCTGTTTCGGATAAGCGCCGAACAGGAAAGCTATTTTTGTGCGATCGGGCGACCAAACAAGTTGACTGCCGCCAGATATATATTCGCCGGGACTTTTAGTTAGTTTGGTCATTCCCGAACCGTCAGCATTCATTTTGTAGATATTTTTATCCTTGACAAATGCTACCTGCTGGCCGTCCGGTGAAAGGTAAAATTTTGATGAAATTTCTGTTTTAGGCGGATATCCTCCTACTTCCAAATTCCTAACTAATTTAGTTCCTAGGATGCCAGAAGTGTCGCTTGTATAAAGTGATTGACTGCCGGGAGTATCAGAGGTAAAACCGTTGCAATAACGGGCAAAAAGAAGTTTCTGGCTGTTGGAAAACCAAGCTATTTCAAAATTAGCTGCTTTGCAAGCATCCCCAGCAAACTGTTTAGTTAGTCGAGAACCATCAGCGTTGACTGTATAGATGTCGCTGTATCCGCCAACGAAAGCCAGTCGCTTGCCGTTGGGCGACCACACTAGGGGAGGGCTAACATCTATATTGGGTGTAAGTTCGCGGCGACCGGAACTGGTAGCATTGAGGGCAAATAAACTGTTTCTGGGCTCGCTGCCCCGCATCTGGAGGGCGGTAAACGCTAGTATCCTTGGTTTTTGGGCTGCGGTTGGGGGAGGGCTGTGAAGGCTCAAAAACAAGCTGATTAAGAGTGTTAGGGAGATAAGGGCGATCGAACTTATCGGCCATAATTTATGGAAGGTGAAAAGTTGCATAATTTGCAACAAGCTTTTCAGGGGCGGCCAAGATTCCCAACCCCTACTCCCCACACTCAACTGAAAATCTTGTGGAACAAGCTTTTGTGGAACGGGCATCTTGCCTGTTCCATATCGCAGAGGGAAATGCAAGTTAAAACGCATTTTATCGATTCCTCTGCTAATTTTCAAAGTGTTTGTCGGTCTATATGCCGCGACAGCCTCAAACTCTGTTTAATTCTGCCAATAATTAGCTCAAACATTTTTTTGCGGGACGGATTCTTGCTGCTGGGTGGCATCCCTAACTCGCAACACATTAAGTTCAAGTCAGTTGCACTCATTGCCAACAACTTTTGCCTCACCTCTTCTTCATTACCCTTCTTAGCTTGTAAACGAAGTTCTTCATAAACTTCTAGAACATTGGTCGCCGATAAATTAGCAGGTTTATTAACATCAGCACCCCTAGGGATATCCGAAGCTTTTGAGCCAGCAGAAATCACACCCCGTTTGACTTGAGTCTCAAGCCGGGTTAATTTTCGAGCAACGTCCCGCAAGATTTCCTTAAGTTCGCCAATTTCCTCAACCAACCCCCCGCTTTCTTGTTCGGAAGCAGCCAAACTTTCTTTTTTACTCATTTCAGATACTCCTCACACTCGCGCCATAGTTTTTCAAATTCTCTAACTAATTCTCGCGGCAGTTCTCCCTCATTAATCGCCCGTTTTAGCCCGACGCTTTCCCGAATCGTCGATTCTAAAAATCTAACTTCTATGTTATTATCTTTTGATATCTCATCGCAAAGTCTCTTTACTTCTCTCATGTAAAACTGAACTTCATTTGTCAGCAATCCTCCATAGGTTTTAGCTTTATTCATAAAGACTGCTATCTTGGGAAACGGATAAGGCTCAATCCGTTTCTGAAGCGAGTTTAAAACTAAACTTAATCCCCTAGAACCAAAATAATCGGGATTGACGGGAATCAATATTAAGTCGCAGCAAGAGAGTACGCTGTAGGTGAGGAGACTGAAGGAAGGCGAACAGTCAAAAAGCATTAAGTCGTATTTGGGGAGATTGGCAGAGTTGGCGATTTTACCGATGAATCGGCGGATGAAGTCTTTAACACTTTTTCCCTCAAAGCCATCGATATCCAACCAATACAATTCTTCAACTGAAGGGACAAAATGCAACTGTTCGTCAATCTGATAAATGGTGTCGAAACCAACGGGAAATTTAAAATTCTGTCCGGCTTTTTTAAAGACTTCTAGAGCGTCGTAAATTGTAAGTCTATGCTTGAGAGATTGTTCGTACCACTTACCAAACTTATCATCTAAATGACCTGTGTTTTCGTTAAGTCCGATCGCCTCTGTGAGCGACATTTGCGGATCTAAGTCTAACATCAAGACTTCTAAGTCGGTTCCTTGGGATATAATATTTCCCAGACTCCAAGTGACGGTAGTCTTCCCGACACCGCCTTTGAAGTTGATTACGGCTATTGATTTAGGACTCATGGCTGGCTTTGTTTGGATTTTGCTCAATTTTTTATTAAAACATAACGATCGCCCAATTAGCGTTTGCTAAGTATTATTACTCGAATAATGGCGATCGCCTACTCAAGGCGATCGCCAGATTAACAGCGAGTCTCTTTTTAGAAAAGAACGTCAGGAAACTTGAAAACGTGACTAGCAATATTCCGCACCTTTGCTAATGGAACAGGTAATCCAGTTACACTGTAGCCTCGATTTGGTACTACTTTCTGCGAGAGTTCTGGCTGTTGCTGCAAAACTAACAACCTGAATTTACCCGGTTCGACGACCAATATCTCCTGTTGAGGAATGAAAAATATCCAGAGATCGGCTTTAGAAGTCAATCCCCAACAGGGACGGTTGCGATCGTCAAAAGTTTCAAAAAACAAGTTTCCAGTTTGCTTGGCTTTTATATCAGTCTTGTACTCAGCAGTTGCAGTTGAACCGTTTGGGCGAATTAGTACGCGGTCAATACCTGCTTTCTGATACTGCGGCAAATCTGAGACATCCTCAATGCGATAGCCATGAATCTGCAACCACTGATCTACGATCGCCTCTCCTGCTTTTCCTACTTTCTTTTGAGTTTGGAAGTCGTATTCCTGTTTTTGGGAAAGCGGGGGTAGTGGCTGGGAGAATTTGGCTTCGTTGTGCTGATTATTGTTGTACATGATTAATTCCGTCAGCTAAGTTTTGAGTAGTGAATCACTACATCCCTAGCTTCGAGGGTTGGTGTCTGAGATTGTGACCGAGTAAACTATCGGATGTGTCTGACTTTCTGTCTGAGTTTGTGCCTGACTTTCCTTCGTTCAGTTACAATAGCCATAAGTGTTGGAGTCAGGCTATGGCGAAAAGAGGAATAAAGGCATCTCCAGAAGGCATCGAAAAGGCCGAACAAGCTTTAGTCAGAAATAGTTTAAATAAGAAGGCTTTAGCGCGAGAGTTAGGAATAGTTCGCTCAACTGTTAGTCGTTTTTTTAAACCTGTACCAGTTGAGCGCTTAAATTTTGAAGAGATTTGTACAAGGCTAGGGCTAGATTGGAGAGATATTATTGCTAATCCGCTCACTGAAACTGAGACAGAGGAAAAAGAACAGAGTAACCCTCATTTTCAAGATTCTGAACCTGAGCAAATTGAGGAAGTGCTGGACAACTTTTGTGACGAGGTTGTGGTCGAGAGGGTGCGATCGCACTCTCCGCTCTGTGCTGAGGATTACGATAAACTGGGAATAAACAAGGCTAAGGAAAGAGATTTTGAGGGAGCAATTGAAAATTTCTGTCGAGCAATTAAGCTCAATCCTGATTATGCAAATGCCTACAATAACCGGGCTCTTATTCGTGCTGAACTAGGGGACTATCCAGGAGCAATTGAAGATTACACAGAGGCGATATTGCTCAATCCTAAGTGTTCAGATTTTCACAGAAACCGCGGTATTATTTCTTGTGAATTAGGTGATCACCGAGGAGCACAGGCAGATCACAGCCGAGCAATTCAACTAAATCCTAACAATGATCAAGCCTACAATAGCCGAGGTTTTGCTCGTTTACAAATGGGGGATGTGCCAGGGGCACTTAAAGATTTCACCCAAGCAATTGAACTAAATCCTGATTATGCCCTTGCTTGGAATAATAGAGGTGATGTCTACTTCTTGGAACTAGACGATCTGCAAAAAGCACTTGATGATTACACCCAGTCAGCTTGGCTGAACCCCCATAATGAAAAAACCTTCTACAACATGGGGGTTATTCACTTTAGGTTGGGGGAAAAAAAGAAAGCGTTTGAGGATTACACTCAGGCAATTCAGCTTGAAGGGAAATTTGCTGAAGCTTATCACAACCGAGGCATTGTCTACGGTCAGTTGGGAAATTACGAAAAAGCAGCTCTGGATCTTCACCACGCTAAAAATTTATATCATGTACAGGAAAAAGAAGAAAATTATCAAGAGGTACTTGATCTAATAGAAGAACTTCAGGAAGAATATTGAGAGCGATCGCATTTAGTAAAGGGATAAAAAGAGCGATCGCTACATTGCTTAAAGCTTCAAATATACTATTCACTGTAATGATTCTTACAAGCTGCGATCGCAATTTCTTCATCGGTAGCTTGGTAAACCAAACGATGTTCGTTATCAATGCGCCTGGACCAAAAACCACTTAACTCGTATTTCAGAGGTTCAGGTTTGCCCAATCCTTCAAAGGGCGATCGATCTATATCTTTAATCAATTCTACAATTTTGCGATAAATCTTTTTGTCTAATTTTGCCCATTCATTAAAATCTGCAAAAGCCGAAGATTCAAAAATAATTCTTCTACTCATTACAAATCCTGTAAATCGACTTCAACTAAATTTTGTCTGTCTTTAACATTTTCAATAGCTTTCAACAGTTTGGTTTTATTGACTTCCGATTTCAAAAGATATTCGGTTTCATCGCATTCTGAGACAATTATTTCAATCTCTTTATCTCCAAAAATCGCTTTAATTTGTTCTAAAAAGTTACGATCTAGTTCACTGGCTTTTAAACGATAAACTGTTGACATCGTTTTTACCTATTTTTGATTTCTATAAAAATTAATATTGTCTTTAAATACAGTAGTTTGAAGTTGACACTAAGGGCTAGCAATTTTGCCAGCCCTTAATTTGTTTTAGCGTTTGACCAACTTCTTAGAAACCTTCCGCAAGCGAATTGATTGTGGTGTTACTTCCACCAATTCATCCTGGCCGATGTACTCCAAAGCACGTTCCAAACTCATATCGACTGGTGCTTGCAATTGCGCCAATTCTTCACCGCCAGATGCGCGGTGGTTTGTCAACTGCTTCGACTTGCAAATATTCAGCTCCATGTCGTCATCTCGGTTGTTTTCTCCGATAATCATCCCTCTGTAAACCTTGGTTCCGGGGGTGATGAAAAATACGCCGCGGTCTTCAGCATTTTTCAGTGAATAAGTAGTTGCAACTCCTTCTTCAAAGGAAATCAATACTCCGTTGCGACGGGCGACAATTTCTCCACCGAGGGGGCGATAGTCGAGGAAGCTGTGGTTCATAATTCCAGCGCCGCGAGTCAAGCGCATGAACTCGCCTCGGAATCCAATCAAACCGCGAGCGGGGACTGAAAATTCGATTTGGGTGCGACCGGTGCTGCTGACGTGCATATCTTGCATTTCTGCTTTCCGCTGACCGAGGCGTTCTATGCAGCCGCCGACTGCTTCTTCGGGTACGTCTAACACCAAACATTCAAAGGGTTCGCAGGGACGACCGCCGACTTCGCGGAAGATTACTTGGGGCTGGGATACTTGGAATTCGTATCCTTCGCGACGCATATTTTCGATCAGGATTCCGAGGTGGAGTTCGCCGCGACCCGATACGAGGAATTTGTCGGGAGATTCGGTTTCTTCGACGCGCAAGGCGACGTTGGTTTGGAGTTCTCGCATTAGCCGATCGCGAATTTGACGCGATGTTACCAAACTACCTTCTTGACCGCAGAACGGCGAATCGTTCACAGAGAAAGTCATCTGCAAAGTCGGTTCGTCTACCTTGATTAAAGGCAGCGCTTGCGGGTCGTTGGGGCAGGTAATTGTCTCGCCAATATACGCATCAGCAAAACCGGCAACGGCGACAAGATTACCAGCAGAAGATTCTGGGATATCAATCCGCTTCAGGCCTTCAAAGCCCATCAATTTGGTAATTTTTGATTTGACAAGCGCGCCGCTTTCTGTGATTAAGACTGCTTGTTGGCCGATTCTAATCGTGCCGTTGTGGATGCGGCCGATGACAATGCGACCGACGTATTCTGAGTAATCTAAGGTGGTTACTTGCAGTTGCAGCGGTTTGTTGGGGTCGCCTACGGGGGGCGGTACGTGGTCGAGGATTTCTTCAAACAGGGGCTTCATATCTACCCCTTCGTCTTCGAGGTGTTTTTTGGCGTAACCGGTTAAGCCGGAACCGAAGAGATAGGGAAATTCGCACTGATCGTCGTCAGCACCTAGTTCAAGGAACAGATCCAAAACTTTATCGACGGCTTTGTGGGGGTCGGCTCGATCGCGATCGATCTTATTCACAAAGACGATCGGGCGCAGTCCTTTTTCTAGAGCTTTTTTGAGCACGAAGCGGGTTTGCGGCATCGGGCCTTCGTTGGCGTCTACGATCAGCAGACAGCCGTCAACCATGCCGAGAACTCGTTCGACTTCTCCGCCGAAGTCCGCGTGTCCGGGGGTATCGACGATGTTGATCAGGGTTTCTCCGTACCTGACGGCGGTGTTTTTGGAAAGAATGGTAATGCCACGTTCGCGCTCGATGTCGTTGGAGTCCATGACGCAATCTGGGATTTCTTCCCCTTCGCGGAAGATCCCGGACTGTCTGAGGAGAGCGTCCACAAGGGTGGTTTTGCCGTGATCGACGTGAGCAATGATGGCGACGTTGCGAATGGGAAGACTCATAATGCGTCTGGAACGTTAAACGGATCTAACTAAAGATTTCTTAATAATTGTAGCGCATGAAGTCAAGGGCCGATCGAGCGCGGCTGTAAGATTGGAGTGCGATCGTCGCTAGAATCAAGATTATGGAAGCGCAACAAGCGTGAAATTGAGCGTTACACCACGCCTGACGGCAGAGTTTTTTTCGATCGGTGATTTTGAGTTGGCCCAGGTGAAGAAGGTTGGATAGGGGGCGATCGCCGATATTAAGATGAGGGTGCAAGTTCGATCGACTTTATGGAAGTACAACCCAGAGATATTCAGCGTTATACCACGCCAGACGGCAAAGTTCCTTTCTCCGAGTGGTTAGACTCCCTGCGGGATCTCAAGGCAAAATTTAAGATTGACCGGCGACTCGATCGAGTTGGGACTGGAAATTTCGGAGATTACCGCTCAGTCGGAGAAGGTGTCTATGAGTTGAGGATAAATTACGGCCCCGGCTATCGGGTCTATTTTGGACAAGTAGAAGAAACAATTGTACTTTTGTTGATAGGCGGGGATAAAAGCACTCAAGAGCAAGATATCCGCAAGGCTAAAACATACTGGACAGATTACAGGAGTTAAGACAATGACAATGCCTAAGAGCTTACCTTATCACCCCTATAAAATTTCAAATCTCAAAGATCCGGCATATTCTGCGGGCTATCTCACAGAGATTTTTGAGGAGGAAGAAGGCGATTTGGAATTAGGAATCATGCGAAAAGCACTTCGAGATGTATTTGAGGCTCTTGGGGAACCAAATATGTCTGCTGAAGATGCTAAATTGCATTTGGAAAAATTAGATGTTTTGTTTTCGGGAGAAGGAAGTGCGACAATTTATGCTTTGGCAAGTTGGCTAAATGCTTTGGGATTGAAGTTATCTGTTGTGGTTGATGAAGGGGATAAAGGGCAAGAGGAAGATTCTGTTGCTGCTGCTGAATTGGCGGAAGTTGGTAATATTTGATTTTGGTCGATCGAGCTTGCTTGAATGTCGTTTATCTTAGTCAGGTAGCAATTGATAGAGGGATTTATTCAATGATAAACAATGACAATTTGATTTCAGCAGTAGGAGTAGATTACAGCAATCGGGAGCATCCCGATTTTGTAAAAGTGCTATCCAGAGAGGATAATAGGTAGAGCGTCAACGGAAGCGTGAACTGCATTTGTAGGAGGAGTGGCTATGACCCCTGAACAGAAGGAGCGTTTAAAAGCTTGTGCTGCTGAGATTGCCGAGATTATGTACACAAATACTCCGGTCTCAGAATTATCAAGTCTGGAAACAATCGAAAAGCATATTCGAGAGCAATGGCTAGAATTAGTCGGGCCCGAGGTTGGTTTTTTTTTATCAAACAGGCAACAGGAACAGAATCAGGACGGTCTCGCACAGTAAAAAGTTGCATTGGTAAGCTAATAATTACTGAAAAACAAGCCGAAAAATTGGGAGTCAAAAAATCTACTCGTTTAGCTCCATTATTTGAAAAATGCTGCCTCCGTCAGGTGGCTAATCTCTCTTATGAGAAAGCTGAGAGTGAAATAGAAGCCCAGACGGGAGTGCATATAGGTCACACTTGTTTACACCGATTAGTGGAAAAGCAAGAATGGGCGTCCAGAATAGCTACTTCAGAGGTAAAGGAAACCAGTGTGGATGGGGGGAAAGTCCGTCTCAGAAAAGAAGAGGGAGAGGGCAGTCACTGGCTTGACTATAAGGCTGTGCGACTGCACGACAGTTATTACGGGGCATTTTTTCTTGACAATCAAGCGTTAATTAATTATGTGAACAGTCAGCCTTTATCAGAGGTACTAACCTGTTTGGGGGATGGTCATGATGGCATTTGGAATATTATTGTCCAGTTGAATCCTGACGGGGCGCGGCGGGAAATTTTAGATTGGTATCACTTAGTTGAAAATCTATGTAAGGTCGGTGGCTCGTTGAAGCGTCGGGCGCAGGGTAAGGAGTTTCTGTGGCAAGGACGAGTCGAGGAAACCATCAATTTATTTAAGTCTTGCCGTCAAAAACAAGCCCAGAACTTTTGTGCTTATTTGGAGAAGCATCGTCGGCGGATTGTTAACTACGAGCAATTGTCAACACAAAAGGTTTGCTCGATCGGTTCCGGAGCTGTAGAGTCGGCAGTAAAACAAATTGATAGAAGGTTGAAAATTTCAGGAGCGCAGTGGTTGATGAAAAATGTTAATCAAATGCTTAAGCTTCGGTGCGCCTACCTTAACGGATCAATATCCGTTTGATGATCAAAAGCGCAAAACCGGGATGCTCCCCAGCAATCTGCGGAATTTATTAGCTGCCCAAAAGTGGAAAGAAGCTGATGAGGAAACAGTTTACAAGCTGAAGGAAGTTTTAGGAAGAGAACATCCAGCAGACATCTTATTGGCAGACATCAAAGGCTTTTTCTGCGAAGACCTGCTTACCATAGACCAACTCTGGTTAAAGTACAGCAAAGGCCGTTTTGGTCTTAGTGTCCAGAAGCGGATTTGGGAGATTCTCTACAAAGATTGGAATATGTTGGGCGATCGCGTCGGATGGCGCGCGGACGGCAAATGGATGTACCGCGACGAGCTCACTTACAATTTAAATGCCCCCCCTGGACACCTCCCAGTTAATATATGGGGTCAGTTCGGGTTTTTCTCTAAGTCTAACGATCGCTGGACTGTTGGCGGCAACGAAATACCTTGGGTGTTTTGCTTAATAGGACGACCGCCCCATAGAGCGCAGCTTCTCTTTCAAAGGCTTGAGTATTGTAGTTTGTGCCAGACGGGAGCGCGATCTTCGGGGAGAGCGGGCTTTAAATTCATCATCAAATTAACCTTGAGTAAAAGCGATCGATTGCTTAACAAATTTGCCTCTGCAATCCGAGCGACTGTTATTTGCAACTCACAAAAAGTAGGGACAAAATCCGCTCATCTCCTCAAAAAGCGTGAATACACTCTTTCACCACACAATAAATATTCCGCAGCCCCTCTACCTGGAATTCTGACAACCCGTGCTTAATCTTACCTACCAACTTACCCCAGTTGTAGAGTTCTTCCACACCGCGAGACTGCCGAAATTTCCCCTCATAAAAATCTACCCAAAATATCGGTGCTCGGTGTTGGCTGCTTCTCCAGCGTTTCCGCCACCGAATGCAATCTTGCAGCGTCGGCGGTTCGACTCCTAAAATTGGTGGCATATCTCCGTAGCTGACAAACCGACTGATCCCAACTCCCACAACGTGGATGACGTAAGCCCAGCAGCGAATCTCGCGGATCTGTTCGGGCTTGACTTTCAAGACTTTGGCCACTGCTTCTTTGGTTACAAAGCGAGAGAGTGGATTTATTTGCTTGGCTTCTGAGTTTTGTTTTGGTATCATGGTTGGTGACTCGGTGACTCCGACTTGTTTGGGGTGACTGCGACTTGTTTGGGGTGAATCCGACTTGATTTGGGGTGAATCCTACTTTTTGTTGGTGAATCCTACTTTTTGTTGGTGAATTCCAATTTGTCGGTCATTTGAATAAATAGCTGTTCGCTCTTCAGTTTTCGAGGCCGGGGGGCGATCGCTATTTATGATGTAAATAGTTTAAGACCAATACTGGTCTATTGTCAATAAATGGGATTGATTAAGTTGCGGATTCGAGAGCTGGCTGCCGAGAAGGGTTGGACTTTGACAGAGGTTTCTGAGCGATCGGGAGTTCACTACAGCACGCTTAAGAATTATGCTCGTTCGCCCGGGTTAGCAACGGTTGACGTTACTCATTTGCAAAAATTAGCTCGAACTTTTGACCTGTTGATTGAAGACTTGTTTGAGGTCGTGGAAGAATAGGTTGGCACCGGCGTTTCCTCAGTCGGGGATTTAACGTTTATGTATATAAAACATTATAGGTGAGATTTCACCCTCATGTCAAGAGGCGAATTAATAAAATTGCGAATTAGAGAGTTGGCGGCTAGGGAAGGTTGGACGCTCAAAGAAGTAGCCGATCGCTCTGGAGTATCCTACAATACTGTTAAAAGTTATGCCCGATCGCCCGGTATGGCAATGGCTGACATCGGTGCTCTGCTAAAATTGGCGCGGACGTTTGATGTGTCGATCGAAGAATTGTTGGATTTTGTCGAACAACAGTAACAAATTACACTTAAAATAAACCAGCGCTACCAGCGCCAACCAGTGCGACATCGCAGGGACGATCGACTGTGGGCCCAAGCAACAGATGCGAGAGTTGGCGGATGGGACGGGGCGAAGTGTGAAAGAGATGATATATTCTCAGCGGCAATTGTAGCTGTTCGATCGCCCATATCGATCTACAATTTGTAACGTTGAGCCTTATTGAAGTGCAGGAGTGGAGCTGGCTTGGATAACGCTAGTCTGTCAAGAAAACCCCCGCAAGCCTCGGAGCTTGTCGCCGACGAAATTCCAGAAGCAGTGCGAGATCACCCATACCCAGAAGCAGGGCAGAGTCAGTCTAAGAAAAAAGGGCTGATTTGGAAACTGCTAGGGTTGGCCGCCTTAGCCTTTGGGGTCAGCATCTGGCTGCACCTCAACTTTAACTTGTTCCCAGCCACCAGTCAGGCAGAGCAAACTCAACAAGACTCAGCGCCCACCAGTTCCGCGTCTCCGTCTGTCCCGAGTCCAGCTACCACCCCAAAAGTCCCCGCACTCCCAGAAAACCTGCTGGGACACTTGCCGTACCCAGAAGCACCAGCCAAAGACTTGGTAAGCGTCACCTCCGACGGTAGCGTCAAACTCCGCACCTCAGCAGCAGCAAAATATCAGGAAATGGTCAACGCCGCCGCAGCATCAGGCATCTATTTCGCTCCCATATCCGGCTTTCGCTCGCTGCAAGACCAACAGCACGTATTTTTTGATGTGAAAGCCGAACGCAGGCAAAACGCCAGCAAGCGAGCCGAAGTCAGCGCCCCTCCAGGTTACAGCGAACACCACACCGGTTATGCGATCGACATCGGCGACGGCAGCGCCCCGGAACACAACCTCAGCCCCAGTTTTGAAAATACCGAAGCATTCAAGTGGTTAGAAGCCAACGCCGTCGCCTTCAGCTTTGAAATGTCCTTCCCCAGAAACAATCGCCAAGGCGTCAGTTACGAGCCTTGGCACTGGCGGTTTGTGGGCGACAAGCAAAGCCTCGAAACTTTCTACAAAGCTCATTCGATGAAAAAGTAGAAGGAAGAAGGAAGAAGGAAGTTCGGCAACGGATTCGCTTGCGCGAGATGTAACGGATGTAACGGATGTCCGTCAGAAGAAGGAAGAAGGAAGAAGGAAGAAGGAAGATTTTCCACATCTCCCACTGCCCCACTCTCCCACTGCCCCACTATCCTACTCTCCCATTCCCCTACTCCTCCACTCCTCCACTCCCCCCCACTCCGTTGAGCCAAACTCGTGATTGCAATCTATCCAGGCAGCTTTGACCCCATTACCTTCGGTCACGCAGACATTATCGAGCGGGGATCTAAACTGTTCGATCGGGTAATTGTTACCGTAGTCAGAAACCCCAGCAAAACCCCTCTCTTCACCGTAGAGGAACGGATCGAGCAGATCCGGCGCTCTACCCAACACTTGCCAAATGTAGAAGTAGACAGTTTTGAGGGTTTGACAGTAAACTATGCTAAGATTCGACAAGCCAAAGTGCTGCTGCGGGGGCTCCGGGTATTAACAGATTTTGAAATGGAACTCCAGATGGCCCACACCAATAAAACCCTTCTGGGTGAAATTGAAACAGTTTTTTTGGCAACTTCTAACGAGTACAGCTTTTTAAGTAGTAGTGTAGTTAAAGAAATAGCCAAGTTTGGTGGCTCCGTAGATCATCTTGTTCCGAAACACGTCGCCCTAGATATTTACAAATGTTACGCCAGCAGGAACCAACTCGCATCGAACCCGACATTACCGGACGCGGCACTGAGAACGAATCACCTCAGAACACAGCCACCTTCGGAGATCCCACCCGAACCGCAGGAGTAGACATCCAGCGGGAATTGAATCGGCTTGAGGAAATTGTTCTCGACAGCCCGCGAATTCCCATGACCAGACGCACTCTGGTGGATGAAGAACAGTTGCTCGATCAGTTAGACTTGGTGAGGCTAAATTTGCCGATCGCCTTTCAGGAAGCCGAGACGATCATCCGGCACAAGGACGACTTGCTTCAAGAGGCAGAACTTTACGCTCAGGAAGTGATAGAAGCAGCAGAACAGAGAGCGGCAGAAATTTTAAACGATATGGGCCTGCTCCAGCAGGCGAAGATAGAGGCAGATCAGTTGCGGCAGCAAGTTTTGCTCGACTGCGAGGCAATTCAGCAGGCGACGCTGGCGGAAGTCGAACAAATTCGCTACCAGGCTCAAGAGGAATTGGAAGAGATGAGAGTCAGGGCGATGGCTGAATGCGAGGAAATTCAAAACGGAGCCGATGATTATGCCGACCAAGTGCTCGATAATATCGAGCACAAGTTGAGCGATATGCTGCGCGTGATCCGCAACGGGCGCGATCAGTTGGATAGTGTTTCTGCGTCCCACATTCATCACAACAACGGTTAGCCCACAGTGAACTCATTGCTTGAACATTTCTAAAAGTCTACCTAATTTAGGTAGATTTTTTTTCGCAGTAGATTTTTTTTCGCAATAGTCTCTATAGCAATCCTCGCATAATTTGTGAATTTCTTACTCCCTCCCCGAAACCGCGGGGAGGGTTGGGATGGGGTAAAAAATTTACGACTCTTTTAGGATTGCTATATAGCACTCCTCGCATCATTTGCATAATTATTGTAGGGGCAATCCCACGCCCGGTTGCCCGATAGATAGGGGGTAGGCACTCTTAGGAATGAGAATTAAATAACTTCCACTCTTGAAAGTGGGATGGGCGGGACGCCCGTCCGTTTTGGACGGGCTCTTAGGCCCATCCCACAATAACAATTAAAATTGTAAGTTATTTAATTCGCGATCCTTAGCACTACCCCAACAAATTTATCTGAATCATTTAGGATTGCTATATGTGTTGTTAGTGTTTTATAAGTTTATTGACGCGGTAAATCCCCTGCTGAAGCTCGGCTTTTTAGTTACGGGGACTTTGTTAGGTTGTTGGGCGATTATTTACCTGTTGCAGAAAGTTTTGCCCAAAAATTACAGCCAGTACATTTTGGTAATTTAATCAAATTTTGTGTTTCAGCGGATGTCTTCATAAAACTGCTTGAGATACCTTGGGGAAACGCCAAAACCCCACAAAAGACCAATCGAAAGATAGATCGCAATAGCTTTTAATTCGCCCCAACTCGCAACTCGCCGATCGCTACTTTCCACTACCCGATTGACTAACTTAAGTCTCCCGCGTCGCACTAACTTCAAACACAAATCCGCTTCCTCCATAATTGGCAGCGCAGCATCGAAACCCTCGCATTCCCAAAAATCGGTACGGCGACAAAAAATAACTTGGTCGCCAAACAGCAGGCGCAATCCTTGGAAAAATAAATGAGGTCGAAATAACAGCGGCGCGTAATAAGTTTTCAGGTAATTGTGGAGGGAAAAACCCCATCTTGTTTGCTGCGAACCAGCCATCAGGGAGATAAACCCGCCGCCGGAAATTTCGGCATCGGACAATGTTTTCTGGATGACTGCTACAATGTCGTCGGGAACTAAAGTATCGGCGTGCAAAAAGCACAGAATTTCACCGGTGGCGACTTGAGCACCTAAGTTCATTTGCACGGAACGTCCGGCTGTACTGCTAGAAATAACGCGGGTGGCGGCGGAAAGTGCGATCGCCGTTGTGTCGTCTTGACTGCCGCCGTCTACCACCAACACTTCCCAAGCGGGAGGATTAAGGATGCTGAGTTGGCGGAGGGTGCGTTTCAGACAAGTCGCTTCGTTGAGGGCTGGGATGATAATAGAAACGCGATCCATCGGGTTGAAATTTATGCCAGAGATATTATAATAAAAAACTGTGGCGATTCACAACTAACGAGAACATAGAACTTACGCGCGCGGATTCAGAAACCTGGTGTCGGCCTGCGAACTCGTCAATCGATTTTCGATTTTCGATTGTAGATTTTCGATTGACTTGCGCGAGATAAATGCTCTTTCTTGAGGATTTTCTATTTTCGATTGTGGATTGATTCCACGGGTAAATCACGTGGCGGGTACCACATGAAGAAATTCTTGGTCACGAAACATCCGATTTTCTACAGAAATTGGTTTTTTTGGCGTCAGTCCTATAAAATCACGCAAAAGTGCAATCGCCATCTATATTTTCCACTAATCAGGAATGAAAAAATCGTGCAGAAAACAGAAGTAAAAAATGATTTAGAATTTTACGACGAAAATGCTGATAATTGGTGGGACGAAAAATCTAAAATCTATGCTCTTTACCACCTAAATAAACCCAGATTTGAGTTTTTTGACAGACACGCGACTAATTGGCAAGGGCTGAAAACCTTAGATGTCGGGTGCGGGGGCGGCTTTTCTTGCGAGTTTATGGCCGAGAGAGGTGCTATTGTTTCTGGGATAGATCGATCGGAGAAATGTATTGTAGCCGCTCAAAATCACGCAGTTACCAGCGGTTTTGAGATTGACTACAGGCAAGGTTTTGCCGAAAATATGCCCTACGATGACAATACCTTTGATGTGGTAATTTGCGTGGATGTTCTAGAACACGTTGCTGATTACAAACAAGTTGTGTCTGAGGTTCACAGAATTCTGAAGCCCGGAGGATTGTTCTTTTTTGATACAATTAATCGAACTTTTTCGTCGCAAGTTGTGATGATTGGGCTGATGGAAAATATTTTGCAAGAAATTAGGCGGGGGGTTCACGATTGGGAAAAGTTTATTACGCCGGAGGAACTGTCTGCGGTAATGCGAGATACGGGTTTTGGCAATATTGAAATTAAAGGTTTTGATATGTTTGGAGAAATGGGTTCTGTTTTAGCCCAGATGCACGGTTTTTGGGGGAATTTTACACGCGGAAAGCAGTTGTTTCCTTCCGGGGCAGTTTTCAAACAAGCGGCTCAACTTTTAACAGTTAATTTCGCTAACTATATTGATTACAAAAAGTCTGGGTTGTTTAAAATCCAAATCAATGAGGATACGTCGATTATGTATGTTGGCGTTGGGGCGAAGAATTAGTCGGTTGATTGTTGATTGTTGTCATTAGGGGCGAGTTTGAGACGGATTTGGGCGATCGACAAATCCGGCTATAACCCGCCTCTATTGCATTTTTTAGGGTACGCACGCAGCGGTACACCTTATCCTGTTGAGTGCAATACACATATTCCGTAGGCACTGCGCCGTATCCTTACTGTATTGCGGGCAATTGAGAATTGCTATATTGGCGATCGCACTACAAATATAATTTTAAGACCTAATTGCAAATAATTACTAACTATTTTTTAAGTTAAGCCCTTGCGTCGCGCTGTCTTAGCGTCCACAAACACCGCTCCGTGTGAATTTGGGGCTGCTTGTGCTGAGTTTAAACCTAGTCTGACAGCATTATGTAACAAATCTTAATGGTAGACTCTTGACAATTTATCTAAATTGCATGGTAGCTTATTGAATATTAATTGCAATAAGTGCCGGAAGTTAACAGTACCTGGAGGTCAATCACCGTGACAGCAGCAATAGTTTCCGCATCCGCCGATCGAATCAGCGACGGACAACCCGCCGACAGCCAAAAACTGATGAGTTTGGGTAAAAATTCCGAAATACCTGACCTCGATAACTCCAAAGATGTAACCCTCGCCGTCTTAGAAGGAGGGGGAACTCTCACGGTGTGCGATCGAACAGTCACTTTAAAACCCGGAGTATTTGTGTTTGTACCCGCAGGCATCCCGCGCAGTCTAAAAGTACAAACGACGCTGAATCTGTTACTAATTGACTGCGAAGCAGACCCAGATATGAGCGAGTCAGCTTGGTTGATGAATTTTCAAATTTAACCCAATGAAAAAACAGTGTCCTTGCTGTCTTGACTCCCTGATTTCTCAGGTTTGCCACAATCGCGTCTACTGTTTTTGCATGAATTGCAGGCAGGAAATGCCAAATCCTGACTCAAAAAAAAGAAATCTCAAACCCTGTCAACTTCTACCTTCGGAGTAACAATGTCGAAATCAATTGGTCTTTTCTACGGAACTACAACTGGCAAAACTGAGTCTGTGGCTGAAATGATTCGGGATGAATTTGGTGGCGATATCGTGACTTTGCACGAGATAGGCAGCATTGAAAATGATGATTTTGCTGAATACGAATGTCTGATTATCGCTTGTCCGACTTGGAATATCGGCGAACTGCAAAGCGACTGGGAAGGCTTTTTCCCAGAACTTGATGATATTGATTTTAGCGGCAAAAAGGTGGCTTATTTGGGAACTGGCGACCAAGAGGGCTACCCGGATAATTTTATGGATGCAATGGGGGTTTTGGCTGAGAAAATCACGGAACAGGGCGGCGAAACTGTTGGTTATTGGCCGGTAGACGGCTATGATTTTAATGAATCTAAAGCGGTAGTTAATGGCAAATTTTTGGGTCTTGCGATCGATGAAGACAACCAATCCGATCTGACGGAAGCACGGGTAAAATCTTGGGTATCTCAACTCAAGACAGAATTTGGGATCTAGGATTAATGGTGGGCAGGTTTTGCAATTACTCGTTACCAGGATCTGCCTCCAATTTTACTCCGCGATGCAAAGCCTTTGGAGATCGGTTCCCAAGAAGAGTCTGGGAACCAGTTAAAATTATTAATAGCTCCATTTTCTAACTTAAAAGTGATGAGATATACTTCAGATGATGTGCTATGGCTAAGTGCCAGTCCGAGTTTGCAATTATTCGATATTTCTCTCATTAACTACTTAAATCAGTCAGTACCAATACAAATATGGGAATACGAACAAACGGAAGATGAAGCTTGCTCTTTAGATGTCGCCGTTGATCTACTACATCACTATTTGAAAGCGCGGAATAGCCCAATTCATCTAATCGGTCACAGTACCAGCGGACTAATTGGTTTAATGTATGCCCGCCGCTATCCTCACAAAGTCAGCTCTTTGGGACTTTTAGCTGTCGGCTTGCCATCTGCTATTAATTGGCAAGCTCATTACTATACACATCTTTCAGCTTTTTCCTGGAGCCGCAAACAAATTTTAACTCAAATGGTTGGCGATATGTTGGGAGAACAAAATCAGTATATTAATCAAAAATTTGTATCATATTTTGAAGAAGATTTAGCACTTTCGCCTTCGCCTCACTCGTTATTTAGTACGACTAATTTATCCGATGGGGGTGTAGAAGTACCTTTGTTGTTATGCAGTAGCAAGACGGACTTTGTAGTATCTCCTATTGTCATGCGCCCCTGGCTTAAGTTTCTGAAAAAGGGCGATCGACTTTGGGAATGTAAAGATGGTAGACATTTTTTTCATCACTTCTATCCAGAACAAGTTGGGGAAGAAATACTAAACTTTTGGCTATCTCTACACAGCCGCCAACCGATTTTAGATTTGAGGTTCTAGATTCGCGCCACTATTGAGATAAATAACTAACAAGTTTTGGGGTGCTAAAAGCAGTCTCCTCGCCAGCCTGCCAAAATTTACTACAGATTCAACTCTTTATATATCAAGACTTTGCAGCAGTAGCAGCTCCCTGTAATGAAAATTTACGGTTAATGTATTATGATATATTAATGAGTCTTATTCTTAATAATTATGAAAAATATAAGGAGTGCGATCGAGGGCGACAACAGCTCAATCAAGAGCCCGCCGTACTTTCGAGTACCGCTGAGCCTCAAAATTATCGTGCCGTTTCTAAGCGTATCCGTCACTCTATTGTTATTAGTCATACACACAGTCAAAATCGGATTTGCCAACACTCTCGAAAAAGGAGTGCGCGATCAAGTTGAAAACCAAGCATTTTTAGCCGTGCGAGACTTCAAAAGTCGATCGACTCAATTGACAATGCAAGCCAAACTACTATCAGAAGAAGCCGAACTTATTCGCGCTATAGAAAAGAAAAACACAGACATCTTGCGTCAAGATATATTATCTCTAAAAACCACATTTAAACTAGATTTAGTCAAAGTAGTAAACGGGCGGGGCGAAATGGTAGCAGAGTTGCGAGAAGATTCGCTCATACATAAGAAGTTAATCAATAGCGCAGCGATAAATTCAGCACTTAAAGGCTTAGAAAAGTCAAATTTTGTCAGCATTGATGGCAAACCGCAAGCATTGCTAGTAGGATTTGCACCGATTAGAAGCAAGAATAGGATAATTGGTGCTGTACTCGTAGGTGACTTAGTGACAGACGAACAATTGCATAAAATCAACATTGACACTAAGAGTAAAAACTACTTCGCAATCTTTAAATCAGGAGAATTAATTGCTACTGATTTTCCCCAAATTCGCTCTAAATCTTGGAAAAAACCTACACCACAGACATCGACTACTAAAATAGATATTGAGCGCCTGTCTTACATAATGAAAACGGTAGAAATCTCCGAAATAGGCGATAGCATAGCTCTAGGTGTGTTTAGCCCAATGGCGACAGTGCAGCAAACGCAATTAACTTTATCTCAACGGCTAGATAGTTTCTTTTGGGCAGGGGTAATTCTAGCCACGATTGTTGGTGCTGTAGTTAGCCGAATCATCGGAAAACCAATTCTAGATTTAACTCAAAATGTGAATTGGATGGCAAGCAATGAATACTTTTCTGGTAGAGTACCCATTCCTTCCTCTGATGAGGTAGGTCAACTTGCGGAAGCTTTCAACTGTATGATAGAACAAGTAGAAAATCGCGATCGTACACTCAACCTACAATTGCACCAACTGCAACAAACGCTTCACGATTTAAAAAATGCCCAATCTCAACTAATTCAAGCCGAAAAAATGTCCAGTTTGGGGTTGATGATGGCTGGTATTGCTCACGAAATTAACAACCCAGTTAACTTTATTTATGGCAACCTTTCTCACGCTAACCAATATACTCAAGACTTGCTCAAGCTTGTAGGACTTTACCAGCAGGAATTTCCGAATGCAAGCGCGCCGATTCAAGACTGCATCGAGGAAATTGAACTCGACTTTTTATCAGAAGATTTGTCGAAGTTACTATCTTCGATGAAAATGGGTACTGAGCGAATTCAGCAAATTGTTTTGTCCCTGCGAAACTTCTCTAGGTTAGATGAAGCTGAAATGAAACCAGTCGATATCCATGAAGGAATTGACAGCACTCTATTAATTTTAAACAGCAAAATCAAAACAGCGATTAAAGTAATTAAAAAATATGGAAACTTGCCCTTGGTAGAGTGCTATCCGTCGCAGTTAAACCAGGTATTCATGAATATCATAGCCAATGCTGCTGATGCACTGTTGAGCAATCCAAATCTGCGAAACAATGAGATTGAAATCCTCACAGAAATAGCAGGAGTAAATCAAGTGGTGGTGAAGATTAGAGATAACGGTAATGGGATTGACCCGGATGCAATTAATAGGCTATTTGACCCATTTTTTACCACTAAACCTGTGGGTAAAGGAACTGGTTTAGGGCTGTCAATTTCCTACCAGATAATCGAGAAGCATCAAGGGAAAATAGAAGTGAATTCGGAAATAGGGCAGGGAGCAGAGTTTGTGATTTATTTGCCGATTAAAGCCCGCACCCAAGAAGCCGCTTGTTTGTGCCAGAGTTAAGACAGTTGCTTGAATTGAATATCAGTTAGCTATTTGATTAGAGGAGACGGCATTGCCGTATCCCTACCGCAAAATAATCATGAACTCGCGAGGAGGAAACGGCAGTGCCGTTTCCCTACCCCGATTAATTGTAGGGAAACGGCAGTGCCATTTCCTGATTTCTGAAGTCCTTACTACGAAATTAATATCACTTAATGGCAAGTTGCAGAAACTGGCTCTTTTTTAACTGGTTCCCAGGCTCTGCCTGGGAATCAATATCTAGAGGCTCTGCCTCACTATCCTAGCAGGAAAATTGGAGGCAGAGCCTCCGGAGATGCGTTACTAGGCAGAGCCTAGTAACGAGTAATACCGTGATTAATTGTAGGGAGACGGCACTGCCATCTCCTGATTTGTTAATGGCAAGTTGCAGAAACTGGCTCTTTTGCTGACACCGACTCGCCAGGATTTACCCATACATAAATCTCCGTTGCATCGTCGGCGCAACTGCCACACCCGCCGCATTTTTTGGCTTCTGCCATTTTGCTAATTCTGCCTTTGCGAATTAGGCGATTTAACATTCCGCGCAAAGCATCACCATCCATGCGAAAGTGGATTTTTAGATCCGCGATAGAGGCTCTTTTGTTGTCAGCAATAAATTTTTGGATTTCGCTTAAAATCATGGCTTTTCTCCTTTGTTTGATTCTTAAACGTAGTTAACAGTTAACAGTCAACAGTCAACTAACTACTGATTGCTGCGCGTCGCTTGGGGCGTATTGCACCGATCATTTTTAATCCCGCAAGTGTCAGCGCCATAGCTATTACCAGTCTCACTACCCAAATAACTGAAGATTCTGGATGCTCTGCATATGTCGCGACTTGATAATAGAGGACTGCAACCCAGTAACCTAAACCAGTAGTCCATAAGCCTGCGAATACAGTCCATCCCAAGTTAGTTTCGCGGTAAAGCGCAGCCGTTGCGGAGACGCAGGGAAAGTACAGCAATACAAAAAGCAAATAAGCAAAAGCTGCTTGATTGGAACCGAACCGCTGGGACATTTGTCCGTAGGTGCTACCAGAGATACCTTGGTCTTCTTCCGCTTGTTTTTGGTCGGTAATATTAGCAGAATTTAAGCCGAGGGGATCGAAAAGTTGACCGGGAAGTTTCGTAAGATTCTCTGGTATGCTAAAAAATGCTTGGCCGATATTTCCCCAGAAACTAAATTCTTCTTCTTTCTCCGGTTCTCCACTTGCTGCTTTTTGTTCGTCTGCTAGTTGGGTGTACAAGGAATCTAAGGTTCCAACCATTACTTCTTTGGCAAATATTCCTGTTAGCAAACCGACGGTGGCGGGCCAGTTTTCTTGGGTGATTCCCATTGGTGTAAATACAGGTGTTGCCGCGTGGCCGACTGCACTAAGAATTGAGTCTTTGCTGTTGTCTTTGCCGAAGGAACCGTCGGTGCCAACTGAGCTCATGAATCCTAGTATAACCACCATGATCACGATCGCAATTCCGGCCTTTGTGATAAAAGCTTTCAGTCTGTCCCAAGTCCGCAGTAACACTCCTTTGAGCTTGGGAATGTGGTAGGGCGGCAATTCCATAACAAAAGGCGCGGCTTCTCCTTGGAGGATGGTATTCTTGAGGATTAGTCCGGTGAGAACAGCGGCTAGAATTCCGATTAGGTAAAGTCCTAGTACCATGTTTTGACCGCCGACTTGGAAGAATGCGCCGCAAAATAGGGCGTAAACTGCTAATCTGGCACTACAAGACATGAATGGATTCATCATAATCGTCATTGTGCGATCGCGCTTATTTTCCAATGTCCGCGTCGCCATAATTCCGGGGATATTGCAGCCGAAACCGACTATCATCGGCACAAAGGATTTACCGGGAAGCCCGATAAATCGCATCAATCTGTCCATCACGAAGGCAGCCCGCGCCATGTAGCCGGAGTCTTCTAAAACAGACAAACACAAGAACATCATCCCAATTTGGGGGATAAATGTAGATGTGGTTTGAATGCCACCACCAGCACCTTTTGCGAGAAGTCCAATCAACCATCCTGGTGCGCTGATACTTTCTAAAAGTTTAGCGAAACCATCTACAAAAATTGTCCCCAAGGCTATGTCAAAAAAGTCGATAAACACTGCACCAACGTTAATCGAAATGGTGAACATTAGGTACATTACCGCTAAGAATACGGGAATGCCTAAGAAACGGTTGAGAACAATTTGGTCAATTTTGTCAGAAACGTTGGTTTTGACTTCTCTAGAACATTCGGTGACGCCTTGGGTTAGGTTGCGGATGAAGGTGTAACGGCTGTCGGCGATGATAATATCGAGGTCGTCATCGAGGGTTTCATGGACTCGGCGGCGGTGCGGAACGACGATTTTTTCGAGTTCTGTACTGGCGAGTTCCGGGGCGACTTCATCCTGATATTCTAACAGCTTCAGGGCTGTCCAGCGGGCATCTACGGTGCGATTTGGGCTGTGTTTTTCGATGTGCGGGATGAGTTGGACGATCGCATCTTCGATCGTAGCCGGATAAGCGACATAGGCAGATGGTACGATCGGCTGAGACAGCGCCCGATTAATCGCATCACGCAACAGAGGTACTCCGTCATTTGAAGAAGCACTCATCGGCACTACCGTACAGCCGAGGCGTTCTGCAAGTTTATTGACCTTGATTTTGAAATCCCGTTCTTTGGCAACATCCATCATGTTCAGCGCCAAAATTGTCGGTACGCGCATCTCCAAAATTTGGGTAGTGAGATACAAATTGCGCTCTAAATTAGAAGCATCAACAATATTAATAATTACGTCAGCTTCCCCAGATAGCAAATAATCTCGCGCTACCAATTCATCGAGTCCGGTGTCTCCATCTTCGGCATCAAGAGAATAAACTCCCGGTAAGTCAACAATCGTAATTGCTAAACCATCGTGAGTATATTTTCCCTCTTTGCGTTCTACAGTTACTCCTGGCCAATTCCCTACTCTTTGGTTAGCACCTGTCAGGGCATTAAACAAAGTAGTTTTGCCGCAGTTAGGATTGCCCACCAATCCAATAATTTGCTTAGTCATTATTTAACCTCTTCTACAAATAGGGTTTTGGCTTCATCTTTGCGTAAACTGAGTTTGAAACCGCGCACTAGGATTTCTACGGCATCCCCCAAAGGTGCATAGCGACTAACAGTAAATTCAGTTCCCGGCGTCAATCCCATTGCTAACAATTTGCCTTTATAACCTCTGGCTGTTTTCTCATAGCCAATGACGCGGCCGATTGCACCAACAGCTAAATCCCCTAGTTGTTTTTTCTCGCTCATCTTTTGTTTTAATGGACTCTAAATTGGTACAAACTAAATTAAAGGCCTGAAGGTAGCAACTTTTTCAGAATGTGTCAACATCTCTCTTTTGTCTTTCTCTGTGCCCTCTGCGCCCTCTGCGGTAAAAAAAAGAAAATCTTTTTCACAAATCCAATAAGATTGCTGTTGATGCAATTTTTTGATAATTTCCCTAGACAAGATTCGTGTACAGAATTTTCTGTGCCATACCTGCCCCCAAACCGATGCGGTTGTCGCCAATCGCCACAATTACAGAACCGCCAGAATTGCTGATGATTTGAACTTCGATTCCGGGGACTAATCCCATACCAATCAGACGGCGCACCGTGCCTTCTGAACCTTTGAGTTTGACAATCCGCAATTTCTCACCGATGCTTGCCATTGCTAGGGGGAATGATTTACCACCCGCCACCGCAGGCTGAGTTTCGGTGCTGCCAGACTCGCTTCCAGAGACTTCTGGTGTCTCGCCGTAAAAGGTGAAACCCGCGAACTGTCTGGGGTTTGACTCTTGCTTCTGTTCGCTGTATTCTTGGTTTTGTTTCATGGTTCTTCTCACAGTTGATCGGTTTTAGCAGCAAGTTTTTTGGCGTTACTTCCAGAAAATAATTGAGATTAATTCTCAATAAATTTTACACCGCAGTGCACGCATCGCCAAACTTGGGTTGTCAGGCTACTTGTTTTCTGGGAATATTGCGGATACAGTTGTTCCCCGCGATCGGAAATTTGATGGTTTTTTTGCGATCTAGAGTTGAAATCTCTCTTAGGTTAGATGCCAATTTGCGGTTAAATTGCGTGATGGTCAAACTAACTGCTCTTAAGCATCTTATCTGAAAAATTGTTTATTAGCAACAATTCTCAAATATATTAACCAGAAACAGAATCAGCCATTGGTGGGACGGCGCGATACTAAATATCGATCGAATTTTAATGACTCGCCCCAACTCCTAAAATAGCGATCGAGCAAGCATATAGCAATCCTCGCATCATTTGTAAAAATATATAGGGGTAGTGCTACCCCTACTCCCCGTGCCTACCCCAGCCTGCATCGGGGCAACCACGGGGGGTTTGCCCCTACAAGAATTACACGAATCATTTAGGATTGCTATATATACTTAAATGTTAGGGCGGACAGAGTGGCATCGCCCCTACCGATTCACAATTTATCAAGAATTATGCCAGCAAGTTTTCTGCCAAAGTCGATCGCACAACTCACAGAATCTACCTCAATTGCCTTAGCCCAAAGCATTCAACGAGAGGCAATTACAACTCCCCTATCTTCTGGGCCAATTGCCACAACTTACGTGCGCCAAGGCAGCGGCAACACACCGATTTTGCTACTTCACGGCTTCGACAGTTCCTTGTTTGAATTCCGCCGCCTGTTGCCGCTGCTAGCTGCCGAAAATGAAACTTGGGCGGTTGATTTGTTGGGTTTTGGCTTTACAGAAAGATCGGCCGGTTTGGCATTCAGCGCGAGGGCAATTGAAAGTCACCTTTACTATTTTTGGAAAACGCTAATTTCGCAGCCTGTAATCTTAGTCGGTGCTTCAATGGGAGGTGCAGCAGCAATTGATTTCACTCTCAATTATCCCGAAGCTGTAAAACAATTAGTGTTAATAGATAGCGCAGGTTTCGCCATCAGTTCTAATAAGGGAAAGTTTTTAATTCCTCCTTTAGGATATCTGGCAACTTCATTTTTACGCAATCCCAAAATTCGCCAGCGAATTAGCGTCAATGCTTATTTCGATAAAAATTTGGCTTCTGTTGACGCTCAAACTTGTGCTGCTTTGCACTTGGAAATGCCCAACTGGAATCAAGCTTTAATTGCGTTTACCAAAAGCGGCGGTTACGGTGGTTTTGGGGGAAAATTATCGCAAATTCAGCAGCAGACGCTGATTTTGTGGGGAAAACAAGACCGGATTTTGGGGACGGCGGATGCGGAAAAGTTTGCAAGGGCGATCGCAAATTCTCAACTAATTTGGATACCCGACTGCGGCCACGTTCCCCACTTAGAAAAGCCACAGATTACCGCGCAGCATATTTTAGAATTCATCACCAAAAGCGGACTCACGCAAAAAAATTAAACCTAGGGTGCGCTGCGGCGCACCTTACATATATGTTTTCGCTGGCACATTTGGTATAGTTTGAGGTCAAATAGACAGGTTTCAAACTTTCGGCAAATACTTTTGTACTATCGTCCATCCTGTGAGCAACACAGTCACAAATCCCCCAAACAAGGCCAAATTAGTGCCGATGTGGAGGGGGCGCGCCCAAGGATGTTTAGGGCCAATTTGCAGCCCGCTGCCAACAGAAACCAACACCAAAGCCACAACAGCTAACCCCGCCGGTAAATGAGCCGAGTGACCCAAATTGCCGTAGTATCCTAGCGTACCGACTACACCAATTCCCAGCAGTAAAATTACCAAAGTCGCCATCCCCGCACCAGTGGCTAAATGAAAGGGACGCAGCCATTTTGGGCGCGGTTGTTTGGTACTCCTAGCGGCAAACATCCACGTTCCAGTAACAGCCAGCAACAGGTAAGCCAACAGGGAAACACCCATTGACCAAGCCGCTATTTTCCACAACCACAAGAAAGAAGGCAGATTCATCGGTTGCATCCCTAATTAGGATTTTCCACAAAAGGTTTCTTTCCGATTTTACCTGGACTTGAAAGCAAAAATGAATTATTTTGAGAGAAAGTGCGATGTGCGATCGGACTATCCACAGATTGCATCAGTCTTACCTTGAAGTCAAACCCACTTTCTCCGATACTCAGCTTAATTTACGCTCGATCTTGGTGGAGCACCTTTTTAGGAGCCACCTTTCCATTCTAGCTGGCTGGTTTTGCTCTCCATGAAAGGCATTTTATAAAACCCTAGTTTTTGTTCTAAGATTAACCGGAAAAAAGGCAGACCTTCAATCAAATATCTTTTCCACAACCTTCTCGGTTCACTTAACAGTCTGTACGCCCATTCTATGCCGACTTCGCTCATCCATTTGGGGGCTCTGGCTTTGCAACCAGCTTCAAAATCAATGGTTGCACCTACTGCTAAGAAAATTTTGACGTGTGTTAATTTGCTCCTGTATTTAACCAGCCACTTCTCTTGCTTTGGCGCTCCCACTCCGATAGCCAGAACTGTCGCTCCTGATTTATTGATCGCATCAATTATTGTTTCACATTCTTCCTCATTTTTTTCAAATCCAAAAGAAGGAGAAAGTGCTTCAACTACTATTTCTCTACCAATTTTTTGGTTAATTTTTTCCTGGGCTTTCCTAGCAATACCTTCAGCCGCTCCTAGCAAAAATATTTTAATCTTCTCGTTATCTTTGTGATACATATAAAATGCAGGGAACAAATCCGAACCAGAAATCTTTTCTTTGAGAGGAGTACCCAAAAACTTGGAGGCATACATCAATATTTGACTGTCGCAGACTCTGTAAGTAGATGTATTGTAAGCTTCATAGAAGTCGCGGTCATACTGCAACTTAATCAAGTGGTCTACATTTGGTGTAAATACGACACCACCTTCGCCGTCGAGTTTTTCAAACAACTCTGTGATTGACAAGTTATCTATCGAGACATTCAATAAATTAACTGTTTTCATTTATTATGCCCTTCCCGGTTTATATTAAACTACAACTCAAACTATTATAGCCCACAATACAGTTGCGTGTTGTAACTAGGCGCTTCAGTGAACATAGTCTTCTCAGTATATCCTCCTATGCCCTACCTGTCTAGTCAGGATTTTTAAAGATTATGTAAAGAATCAGCTCGTTTTAGAAAAAGTGTATAAAGCCAATTTTTAAGTTTATAAGTCGCAAGACAGTTTCAAGTAAAAAGCCATCCAGTGCTAATACTTGTTGAAGCATTGCAAATGAATGTAAAAAAAAGAGTTTATGAGATTAAGAGTTTAACCTAGTGACAAATATCTGGCAACTTCCGAACGGGATTTCATCCAAAAGTGGTAGATTTTTGAGTTTTTGGTCTCTAGGGAAGGCAATATAGTCTCCAGCTTGAAGTGAAGTGGCGATCGTATTCCTGAAAATCATCCTGATTTTTGGTGAACCAGCGAATGTCTTCTTGGTGGCGAACTGGTTTTCTTGGCCTTAAGACTTTCTGGAGCTTTTAAGACGAGACCCGATATTCCTCCAGCAATCAGCGCAAAAATCGGGTTAGTCATAGCATTCAAAACACAGTCAAACACGTACATAGTTAAGGCTACTCCCAGGACGGCAGCGGGCGCTACTTTGGGATTTGACCAGGTTCTGGCGGGATACTTGAACAGGGTAAAGACGATAACAGGAAGTAACAAAGAAGAAAATAAACTAGCTAAACCGACTGCACCGTTGACGCCAAATGCAATAATCCATAAGCTGTCGGTGACCGAGATATCTTTACCCGACTCGTCGTAAACGCGGTTTCCGCCGGAATCTCCCCAGCCAAAAAGAAATCTTTGCCGCGCTTTTTCCCCCAAAATCTCTTCCATGTCAAATCTAAACTTCAGAGAGGCGGAGCGTTCTTCGCCAAATATTGGAGTGATGAAGTCCATCACGTCTTTGCTCGAAAATTGACCCGATGCAGCGACGTACAGATAAAACACTATATATCCAATTATGAATAGCAGGGGCAAAGGGGTGCGAAACCACTTTGCAGAGAATAATACGAGTAACCCCATTGCAAATAAACTGTAGGCGCCAGTAGAACGGCATAGGAAAAAAGCGATAGTTAATATAATTGCTAAAGTCTTGATGTTACGACCCTGAAACTTTTTGAGCGTCCCAGTTTGCCAAAGCCAAAGTGCGATTAAGGCGGCTGTCATCATCCATAGACCCACCATCAAACCGTGCTGCATAAATACTACCGGTCTCCACCCCCCCAGGCGCCTTGCTTGACCCCAGTCCTCAAAGGCATTGACGCCGTAAATCATTAGGTGCAGAATTGGGCCCCTAACCCCTTCAACTAAAGTAAAAGGAATGTAGGCCAACCCACCTGCAAAAATCCCGATCGCCAATTGTCGCAGCCCGTCTAAACTACCTAGATACAAGCGTCCTAAAAAATAAGGCAGACCCCAAGTAACGATTTGGTTGATAGTCGGAGAAATTGGACTGCCGCCATTACTAACTTGTGAAACAATTGGACACAAACAGTAAATTACCACTGGCACGTCCAGCCAACCGGGCTTAAAAGATGTCAGGCGCGCAGGATCGTAGATAAGAGTCCCCAACAAAACGCCGTAGCAAGCAGCAGAGATTTTGGTATAGGATGGCAATGAGGGGATGGGATAAGAAGCTTGCGGCAAAAACAGCCACCCTACCACAAAACTTATAATTACTGCACGCTGAGCCGGAAACCTCACAAACAGGTAACAAACGACTGGAATAAAGCCGAACAGAGCAAGTGGGATTAATGCAACCATAGGTATTTTTTGGCAGTAAAATTTTAGAAAGACAACTCAAATTGCCCGCTCAAAATTCTTGATTAAACGATCGCCCAACCCCAATCTTTTCAATCAACCTCAATTTTACGTCTTGTTGGTTAATTGTGCCTGACGTTCCAAACCAGTGTACAGTGCCGCATCGAGGAGATTAGTTGCATCGTCCATAACAGCAAGTTCGCACTTACCAGCCTATTTTTGCCTTTTCTGCGGGGTGGGGATCTCTGCAGGAGGCGATCGTCACTTGATAGTCTAGCCGATCTTACTTTGTCATCAGGGACAAGTCCCAATTACACATGGGCAGATGTTTGATGACTAGACAAGTTTAACCTGTAACGGAGCCAGCCTTAAAACCTCCGTCGCACTCTAGTTCAGATTTTGGCAGATCAATTTATAACGACTATTCCCTCGTCGCTGCAGTCAGAATTCGTGTGGAGACTGCTGCGTAGAAAACAGGACACGGGCGATTTATTTTACTTGTGTCAGAAGCACCCCACCAAACGATATTGACTTTCTGCCCAGAAATCCGGCGCCGAAAACGCCCGTAGCGCCGAATTTCAAATTGCAGCAATTAGCAAACCGGAATTTTTTCATAGTTTGCTGCATAGGGAGAAAACGGAACTATCTTCACGGCGCGCTGTTTAGATTTGTCTACAGCAACTTTCAATGCCGCTTCAAAATGATCCGTGGCATCTTCCCACGTATAGTTGTTCACCTTGGCATAGGCGACTTCGGACATGGCTTGCCACTTGGAATTTGGCATCTGACAGATAGACTCTATGGCTTTTGCCATTTCTTCGGGATCTTCTGGTCTTACAAGTATGCCAGTACCGCCGCTCAAAATTTCAGGAGCAGCACCTGCTGGGGTACTGATGACGGGAGTGCGGCACGCCATCGCTTCGATAATAGGCAAGCCGAAGCCTTCTGAGCGGCTCGCCAGCAGCCATGCATCGCATTTGCTGTAATAGTCTTTGATTTTGTCTTGGTCGGGTTGAATTACATACTCGGCATTTGCCGGTAGGGGCAATTCCGAGGATGGGGCCCCTGTACCGAAGGCAACCAGACGCAGGTTGGGGATCTTTTCGGCCGCTAGGGAAAAAGCTTTGAGGGCGATGTCGGTTCCTTTCCAGTAGATTGTAGAGTACATTAGGCCAACTGTAGGAACCGATTGTTTGTTGCGAGGACAGGCGTAAAATTGCTTGGTGTCCACGGTAGGAGGAGCTAAGGAAACTTGGCGATCGCCATATTTAGTCCGAGCTAGGTCAACTAACCACTCAGAGATCGTAATTTTGTGCATGGGCAGCATCCAGGTTGCTTCTACTCTTCCTTGAGGTAGATAGTCAAAAATTTCGTGGTGCTGGATAAAATAAGCTTTTGCTCCTTTGCTAGGAGAGAGTTTGGCTACCCACTCGGCGGTTTCCCACCAGGTGGCCACTACTACGTCAGCGTCAGGTACATCTTTGTCTTCTACGGGGCGGTAGCGATCTGTAATTTTGTGTTCTACACCTAAGTTATCGAAAAATGAGGGTTCGTTTTCAGGTGTGGAAATCCAACCGCGTCCCCGCAACAGCGACTTGACTTGCTGGCGCATACTCGGTTGGGCGTGGGGTACAGAGATGACGAAGACGGAGTGTCCTCGCTTTCTCAAAAGTTCTGCGAAAATAGAGATTACTCGTATTCCACCAGTTAGAGACAGAGTAGGAAGAACAAAGGTGATTTTCATTTTTAAGTCCCGCTGAAGACTTTTACTCGCTTTCGGCGCTGCTAGCAGCGCTGATGTTAGAGCCCAAAAGGAAAGAGGGGCGGGTGAATATTAATTACCGCTTTCCTGGTGTTTACATAGAATCCAACCGATCGACTGTTCGCAACACCCCAATATCTATCTGCCACAACTTGAATGTCGTTGCATTGATCATAAGGATTGATGTTAGCCAGAAACAGTTCCCATCGGGATAATTTGCAGATCAGCGAAAGTTCATCCCGAAGATAGATACCTCATCAAATAGAAGCTTGTTTCGCGACAAACACCAAGCTCTATAACACCCTCTGTTCAAGATAACATCATTTTATCCAACAGATAGGAATGTACGGTAAACCGAATATCAGCAAACTTTTAATGTGAGGGATAAAGGTAGCATCTGCAACAATATTCAGTAGATTGACATCGCCTTTGGCAAAATTTTATACTGGATTCAAGAGGGGACTTCTTACCTTGAGAATGTTGATTGATCCATTAAAATAACAGATATAAATACCATCAGTGGCTGTAATTTTTTGGTAAATGTGCTGTAGGTATTGCTTGACACAATATCCTATTTGGTCAAGATTCAGAGATGGTGGTTTTCTCATAAACCTGCAGGGGCGCGATCGCGCGAATCATCGTCGTGGAGCCGCGAATGAGGGGATAAAGCCGATTTTTAAAGCGATCCCCCTCGCCCTCAGTTTTCGTGTGTTCATAAAAAAACCTAGTTGATGCGTCCACTGTTTTAAAAAATAGGTTTCCCAATCGTGCTACAGAACATAGAGTTTCACCGATATAAATTTAATTAGCGGCATGAGTTTTAAATTTGTTAATAAAAGGCTATCGCCTGAAAAAGTTCCCACAAGAGACTGCCAGTGGGGGGCAGAGTATATGTAGCGTTCCTGCCCAATTCCAGTCTAAGTAATTACCGTAACAAAAATTCAGCAGCAAATTATCAAATGACCCTATAAAGATCAAAGGAATACTCAAGGTTGATCGGTCAATATCGTGCAAACTTTGACTCCTAAGCAGTAGCAGCAGCTTCGTGGTATGTATCAAACGATTTCGCCTACAAAAAATTTGATGTTATGAAATCATAATTTTTCCTAAGTTGGCAATTCCCGATGACAATCGGTGTGATCTTGGGGGCCGGGCCGCCGATGCTGGTAGCGATAGGTTGGCCTGTTTTTATGCAGCTAAAATTATGCGAGCGCCAGCAAAACCAAACCTAGAATTAAAAGCAGATGCCTGAACGGAAAGCATCTTCCGGTGGGAAGATATGAACTTCGATTATTGCACAGCATCAATCAATAGCCGAGTTCGGATATTCCGGCTGCTGAAGAATGGATTAGTTTCACAGTCAGCGATACTGGAATTGGAATCAAGCCAGAGCAAATTGAGAGAGTATTTCAAGCTTTTACGCAAGCGGACGATTATACTCCTCGCAGGTACGGCGGTACGGGTTTGGGACGGGCAATCGCCCAGAAATTCTGTGTGATGATGGGGGGAGATATTAGTCGGGAGAACGAGTTGGGAAAAGGGTCAATGTTTACTGTATAATTGCCGACGATTGTAGCTGAAAAAGCAGCTAGTTAAAAAGGATTTGCCAACCAATAATTGCCAGGGCTAAATCTGCGATCGCGTGGCTGATATAACTCGACCAAAGCGAACGGTAAGTCAGATAAGAATGCGACCAAATTATCCCGGCGGTGAAGACAGCTAAGGAACCTAAGATCACAGCCTGCCAGTCGCTGTAAGCTGCGATTACAAAAATGTGGTGGAGTGTGAAAAATAGCGAACTCAGAAATATTGCTTTTGTACCCGGTATGATAATCTGGCACTTGTTGCAGACAAACCACCGCCAAGTAAATTCTTCAATCAGCGAGTTAACTAGCACAAAATATGCTTCGACAATCAAGTAAATAGTAGGGCTGCTAATACCTAACTGGTACGATTTTTCTTTAGCAACTACAGGATCGATCCACTGCTGACCAAAAAGGCTATAGATACCCAGAATTACCGCAAACATGAATATTCCCCAAATAGATCCAGCCAGCAATTCTTGGGGCTTGGGCAGGGATAAACTGAGCTTTTTGCGATCGACAAAAACAGACCACGCGATCGGAAAAACCAGCAACCAAACTTGACAAAAGACTGACAGTGTTTGTCCCCAGCTTCCAGGGGCAAGATACAAGGCTGCTATGATACCGATACTAGCGGCAGGGACAAGCAGTGTTAAAGCCAATAGTGCTGAGTTGCGATCGCCCATGTCCAACATTTTGCACGATTCCTTAAAAAATTGGATTGAGATCAAAGGAAAAAGCTTGGTGGCGGCGGACAGATTATACCACTTTCAAGAAACAATGCAACTGTAGGTCAGTGTTCCAAACCCTTATGCAGTCAGTCATTCTCACGTTTTTAATCTAAAAGGTATGAGTTGTGTGCAGTTTATAAAATTTGCGTTTATTTCTTGAAACTAAAAATTGGTAAAATGGCGATCGCACGGACGATCCTACTAACCCGGAATTACTCTAAATCTACTCAGTTGTCTGGTTTCTGAAATCCGAGCGATCGTTCTATTTCAGGCTCAGCACCATTTTGCAGCCAATCAAGGGGTTTTTCTGCTATTTGGGCCGGGTTTACCCATATAATATCTTTAAGCCGATCGACATCTACTGCTACTTTAGCAAAACATTGTCTCACTTTGTCATCAAGTGAAATTACTGTGCGATCGGTAGCGATCGCAGCTTCCACCAACCGCAAATCTTTAACCATTACTTCCCGCTCTTTATCGCTTTCGGCTATTGCTTCAACTTGACGCCACAAATCATTGTCTACCGCGATATCGCAAGGACATAATTTCTTCTTGGCAACCATCCGGCGCAGCCATATACGAGCAGATTTTGATTGATGTTTGTTCCACTCATCTCTAATATCTGGAGTCATCACAACTCGGTGAGAAATATCCAAGACAGCTTTGAGAAATTTGCGACAGTCAACCGATGTGAGATCGGTAGCATCTTCTCCACCAGCAGCACGCGCAACAGAAGCATCTATTACCAGGCGTTTAGAAACTTTATCTGCCATGTTAACGCTTCCACAAAACAGCTTCTGCTGCATCCAAATAGCGGTTCTCTAGATGCAAAGAAACATCGCCCAAATCTTCAGGCCAATCTCCAAAAGCTCCCGTCTCGTCTAAATCGGCACTGCTGACTTCTGTAACACCATCGTCGCGCCGTTTAAACCAGTGAACTTTTACTAAATCCGGTAATATTTTACCCTCGGCAACTAACGATTGAACTGCTAAAAGCAGCAATTCGCTGTGAGTTTCTAGAACTACTCGCACACCTCTATTTGCAGCATCCACTAAGATTTGTGCTAAAGCAACTTGAGCGCGAGGATGCAAGTGAATTTCCGGCTGTTCTAGATAAACTAATTGTCCTGGTTCTGCTACAAGCAAGGCAACTAAAACAGGCAACGTTTGCGAGACTCCCAAGCCAACATCAGCAATACTAACAGTATCGCTTGCACTCCCGTTGCGGGATAAACGACCTACTCGCAGTTCAATTTGTACGTCATTAATCTGTCTGGCTTCAACTTTCCAGTTAAGTCCTAATAACTCAAAAGCTTGACCCAATTTTATCAGTCGCTCGTCTTTTGTTTCTTGCCAGTAATTAACTATACTAGCAACATAATTTTCAAAAAGACCCGGAAATTCACTGCCAACTCCTGCGGTATTGTAGGTGCGTCCTGGATTGCCTCTCAACCCGGGAACGTGGACTATGCGGCGAATATGTTTGGGGAAATTCGCCGAATAGGGTGAATCAAACTGACTGTCGCCAAATTGCAAATCTAGAAAACATCGGACATTACTCACACTCAATAATGGCGGTTCTTCGTAGGAATTATTATCTAACAATAAAGTGTAAGTTTCAGCCAGATATTCGGAAATAATTTTCAGCAATTCTTGATGCTGCATTCCGGGAAATATAGTAATATTTTCACCATCGTAATAAGGAATACAGTAAGTCGCTTTAACAACTTTAATCCCGTGCTTTGGCTGCTTTCTGAATAAGCTGATAAAAAAATTATCTGTGTCTATATTCAGCCTGAGAGAAAACTCATCCCTGTATTTTTCTGGAGAAAGTTTAGACAATACCTGTTCTGCTGATGTAAATTTAACATTAGGCCCGTCAAGTTTCAAACCACCTGGGTCGTAAGGGGCTTCTAGCGTTTGCTTCATCAGCAATAGTGGCTGCATGATGCTAGACTTACCAGAACTGTTGGCACCGGCTAGAATTGTCAGCGATCGCACTTCAATCTGGCACTCTTCGTAAATAGACTTGTAGCCGCATACTGCAATTTCAGTAATTCCCTGTACAGGCTCTTCGTTCTCGGTTTCAAAGAAAGTGGATTGAGTCATAATATTATGTTGGTCTTTGCCGCTCCAAATACCATATTATAATCTAATCCCTAGTAGCTGTGTATTTTGGCTGAATGACGATCGCAATTGATTTTGGAACTAGCAACACCGTCGTCGCTCGCTGGAATCAAGCCCTCCAGCAGCCCGAAACTTTGAAATTACCGGGATTGTCGGCAATCTCGGCTCAAAATCCGCCCCTAATTCCCAGTTTACTCTACGTTGAGGACGCTGCTCAAAGTAAAGTCATACTCGGTCAGCAAGTCCGCGACAAAGGCCTGGATTTGAGTGGAGATTCTCGGTTTTTTCGCAATTTTAAGCGGGGAATTGGCACTTCAGTTCAGGGTTTTGTGCCGGAACTTGACGGGCAACTTATTACTTTTGAACAAGTAGGTGAGTGGTATTTGAGCCAAATTGTGAACTCAATTCGCGAAGTGCCTTTGCCGATCGACTCTTTGATTTTTACAGTGCCTGTAGATAGTTTTGAAGCTTACCGTCATTGGTTGGGCAAAGTGTCTCAATCTCTGCAAGTAGAACAGGTGCGGATGTTGGACGAACCTACGGCGGCTGCTTTGGGTTACGGTTTAGCCGATCGCGAAAATCTGTTAGTCATTGATTTCGGAGGCGGCACACTCGATCTTTCTTTGGTGCGTTTGGACGCTTCCTCCAACAAAAAGCCCCTCGGTTTTATTCTCAAGTGGGGCGAAAAGCTATTAGCTGAATCTTCAGCGCAAAAAACCAAAGTTGCCCGGGTTTTGGCTAAAGCCGGACAAAATTTAGGCGGTTCTGATATTGATAATTGGCTAGTTGACTATTTTGTTCAAACAAAAGGGCTGGCAAAATCTCCGATTACAACGAGATTGGCAGAACGGTTAAAGATTCAATTGTCTTTGGTGAATCAGGCAGTTGAGGTTTATTTTGATGATGAAAATTTTGAGAGTTACGAATTAGAATTAGATCGATCTTGTTTTGAATCTATCCTCGCGGAACATCAGTTTTTTGACAAACTAGACGAGTGCATGAATCAAGTATTGCAGCAAGCGCGGCGCCAAGGCTTAGAAATTGGCGACATCGACGCAGTTTTGCTAGTTGGCGGTACTGTCCAAATTCCCGCTGTTCAGCGTTGGGTGCAGCAATATTTCGAGCAGGCAAAAATTCGCTGCGACAAACCCTTTGAGGCGATCGCCCAAGGTGCTCTGCAACTGAGTCAAGGCATAGAAATCAAAGATTTTCTCTATCACAGTTACGGAATTCGCTACTGGAACCGCCGCGACAATTGCCACAGTTGGCACAGTTTAATCAAATCCGGCCAGTCTTATCCGATGAGCGAACCGGTAGAATTAGTCTTGGGGGCTTCTTTAGAAAGTCAGCCAAGTATAGAATTAATTATCGGCGAATTGGGAGCGGAAACTGGCGGCACGGAGATATATTTTGACGGCGACAGGCTAATTACTCGCCAACTCGCGGGTCAAACATCGGTACAGCCCTTAAATGATAAAGATGGAGCTCGCAGCATCGCTCAATTGACGCCGCCTGGGTATCCGGGGAGCGATCGCATTAAAATCTTCTTCCGCGTTGACGAACAGCGCTTTTTGCGAATTACCGTGGAAGATTTGCTGACAAATGAAACTTTGTTAGAGGATAAACCCGTGGTGCAGCTAAGTTAAGCATTCCTGAACGCATAGGAGCTCAGAAACCGGGTTTTTTACGAAAATCCTTCGTTGCAGCCCGCAGATTAAGTGAAAAACCCGGTTTCTTTGATGGAGTGTGTCCAGGACTAAAATTATTAAAAGCAGATGAACTACAAACTAGAATTTCCACTCTCTCCAGAACTAGAAAACTATCGCGACAGAATCGAAGCTACCATTAAACCTTACATCGAAATTCAAACCCAGAATAACGATGGGGTTAATTGGTGGCAGAGTAAATTTGGGGGATTGCCCTATTTACCTAAAGGCTTTGAATATCCCAAAACTTGTGACGGTAAATATTTATTTTTGCTAGCGCAACTCAACTTTGATGAAATACCGCCTTTAGATGGTTTTCCCGATCGGGGCATCTTACAGTTCTATATAGCCGACGATGACGTGTATGGTTTAGATTTCGGCAATTACGCCAATGTAGATAATTCCGCAGTCGAACAAAAATTCAAAATAATCTATTTTCCTCAGCCAGACTTCCGAGTTGAAAACATCATTACCAATTATGATTTTTTGCCGGAACCAGAATATTTTCCTGTTCAGGGCTGTTACGGCTTGCAATTTACTAAAAAATATGCGCCGATTAGTACCAGTGACTACCAATTTACAGAAATTTTAGGATCGGAAATTGAAGAGTTATTTATGAACTCTGAAATAGAGGATGAGTACCTAGAAATATCACAACCCGTTGGTCATAAAATAGGTGGTTATCCTGATTTTACACAAGAGGACGTAAGAAAATATAGTAGTAACTCCGAGCCAAAACAAAAGCTAGACATTCTTCTATTGCAAATGGATACCGATTGCAATGAGACAGTAGATATCATGTGGGGAGACACTGGTGTAGGTAACTTTTTTATTGATGAATCAGCACTCAGAGAATTAGATTTTAGTAAGGTTTTATATAATTGGGATTGTGCTTGAAGGCAGTAATGAAGTAAGCAAGCTACAAAAACCAGAACTGATGAACTCCGATCGAAGAAACGGGGTTTTTGACCGAATCTACGGCTGTAACGCAGTATTTCGCAAAAAAACCCGGTTTCTGACCACCGGTGCATAAGTTCTAATAATGTTCGACTATGCCCGATGCCCGATGCCCGATGCCCGATGCCCCATGCCCTAAACCTGAGATTTGTGCACCACCACGGGTGTTCCCACCGAGGCCCATTCAAATAGCCATTTAGCGTGATTGACAGCTACATTTGTGCAGCCATGAGTAACAGGATTGCCAAACAAATTGTGCCAGTAAGCGCCGTGAATTGCCATGCCTCCGTCGTAATACATTGTATAGGGAACGTCGGGCACATCGTAGTCATCCCCAGTCATTCTAGTAACGCGGTGTTTGGTTTGAACGGCAAAGGTTCCCGTGCGGGTGGGAGTCGATGGTTTGCCACTGGAAATAATCACCGCGTAAACGGGTGTATTTCCTTCCCAAGCTATTAACCTTTGTCTGGACAAATCTATTTCAATCCAGCGTTCGCTGGATTGCTGCAACAGCATAATTTTATTGGCAATTATGTTGTGCTGTTCGCTGGCAAATGCGGTCATTGAACCGCCGCAGAATGCAGCAACTGTTAGGGCGCAGCCGGCACAGAAAGTTCCAGCGCGGCGGAAGTAAATTGAGTTGATAATGCTGTTCATTTCTCACACCTCGTACTATTTTAGATTTTAGATTTTAGATTTTAGATTGGCTTGTCCTATTTTAGATTGTAGATTTGAAATGTTGGATTTGGAAACGGGACTTAACAAGTTGTTAAGTTTTGGGTAAGATTTCGGGCAATTTGGACGATCGCCCGCCAATCGCGATTTTCCACTAAGTGTTTAGGAAATAAGTCTCCGGCTAAACCAACGGCGATCGCCCCGGCGTCAATAAATACTTTCGCATTTTCCAGCGTCACCCCGCCAGTGGGAATTAAAGGAATGTTTCCCAGGGGGCCTTGCAGGCTTTTCAGGTAAGCCGCGCCTCCCAAAGCCGATATCGGAAACACTTTAACGCAGGTAGCGCCTGCTTGCCACGCGGTTAGAATTTCCGTGGGAGAAAAAGCACCCGGGACGATCGGCACTCCGGCATCAACTGCTGTTTTAATCATAGTTAAATCGGTGTGCGGCGTAAATAGAAATTGAGCGCCGCAGTCGATTGCTTGTTGCAACTGTTCTAAGTTTAATAAAGTGCCGGTGCCAATACTAAAAGTAGGGAATTCCGAGCGGAGTTCGGCAATTAATTCAGCGGCTTTGTGGGTGTTCCAAGTAATTTCAATAAACTGGATTCCTCCGGCTGCTACCGATGATGCCATCTGCCGAGCGAGTTCTTTTTCGGAGGAACGGATGACTGCGATCGCGCGGTGTTTTTTTAGTAGTGTCAACCAAGATTGATGATTCATACAATTTTAGATTTTAGATTTTAGATTTTAGATTTTGGCGTGCTCAGTCGAAGGATTTTAAATTGGGACGATCCCAAATTTGAAACTCATATCATTCTGACTCGCATCTAATTTTAATACAGGTTGCTAACTTCGATATATGGCAATTTACAATATGTGCGGCGTTCAATTTTTAACGGACAATCTAGGCAACAAAACCGCTGCAATTGTTGACCTCAAAAATCACAGAGATTTTTGAGCTGACGTGCTGGCTGAATGCGGCGAACCGACAGATTTTCAGTTTTTATATCAATTCCTGTTGTATCGGAATGATGAAACCACAGAGGACACAGAGGATACAGAGAAAGGGAAGAGAGAGATGAATAATTCCGATGCCAACGGATTTGATATTAGTTGAGTCTCAAGGCTAAAAAGTCGTGGTGCTGCTTGACTTCCAGTACCCAGACGATATCTGGGAGGATGTTGAGGACTGTGTGATTATTGAATCTAGAAAAGATGAACCAAGATTTCCCTGGGAAGAATTTAAGCGCTAGCTGCTGGAAAAAGGTATGCTGAATGTCTGATATCATGTCCGATCGATTGACCATAATATCCCGGCCGGGCGGGTTTTTGAGATTGTCAATTATTGGCCGATATTATTGGTGAACCCGCCCCTACCTGATTTCGGGCGAAGCGACCGGACATAATATCATTCTTTAGATTTAATCTAAAATCCAAAATTTAAAATCTAAAATCGATCGATCGCACCCATAAAAAAATCGGGGCGATTCCAGACAATCCCAGAATCACCCCAATTATTGATTTCAAACTTTAGATTAAATCTAAAATCTAAAATCTAAAATCTAAAATCTATTAGGCGATCGTCGCCATTTTCACATCGCTATTAGCTAACAAATTTTGCAATTCATCAGCATCCACAGTTTCCTTTTCAACTAGCATATCTGCCAAAGCATTAAGGACATGGCGGTTGCCGACGAGTACATCTTTAGCGCGACGGTAAGCTTGTTCTACCAACAAACGCACTTCATCGTCGATCGTCGCTGCGGTTTCTTCAGAGAAATCCCGTTCAGCCATGATATCGCGACCCATGAACATATTGCCTTGTTGGCGACCGAGAGCTACAGGGCCTAGCCGATCGCTCATTCCGAAGCGAGTCACCATTTGCCGCGCTACTCTTGCCACTTGCTGCAAGTCGTTCGACGCCCCAGTCGTTACTTCTTCCTCGCCGAAGACAATTTCTTCAGCAATGCGGCCGCCCAAAGCTACCGCCATTTGATTTTGCAAGTAAGACCGAGAATACAAGCCAGAATCCATCCGATCTTCGCTGGGTGTGAACCAAGTCAAACCGCCAGCGCGGCCGCGGGGGATAATGCTAATTTTCTGCACGGGGTCATAGTCGGGCATCAGCGCGCCGACTAAAGCGTGACCGGCTTCGTGGTAAGCTACCAAAGTTTTGCGCTTTTCGCTCATCACGCGGTCTTTCTTTTCCGGGCCAGCGAGCACGCGGTCGATCGCATCGTTGACTTCATCCATCGAGACTTCTGTCAAGTTGCGGCGGGCGGCTAAAATTGCTGCTTCGTTGAGTAGGTTGGACAAATCTGCACCGGTGAAACCGGGTGTCCGGCGGGCGATTTTTTCCAAGTCCACGTCTTTGGACAAAGTTTTGCCGCGGGCGTGAACGTTGAGAATTTCTAGGCGGCCTCCGAAGTCGGGGCGATCGACTACAACTTGGCGATCGAAGCGACCCGGACGCAGCAGCGCCGCATCGAGCACGTCGGGGCGGTTCGTAGCAGCAATCAAAATGATGCCAGTATTGCCCTCAAAGCCGTCCATTTCGGTCAGCAACTGGTTCAGCGTTTGTTCCCGTTCGTCGTTACCACCGCCCAAACCAGCGCCCCGCTGGCGGCCTACGGCGTCAATTTCATCGATGAATACGATACAAGGAGCGTTCGATTTAGCTTGTTCAAACAAGTCGCGGACGCGGGAAGCACCGACACCCACGAACATTTCCACAAATTCTGAACCGGAAATCGAGAAGAAGGGAACGCCTGCTTCTCCAGCCACTGCTTTTGCGAGCAGGGTTTTGCCTGTTCCGGGAGGGCCCACTAGCAGCACGCCTTTAGGAATTTTTGCTCCGACTGCGGTGAAGCGGTCTGCATTTTTCAGGAAGTCCACGACTTCTGCGAGCTCTAGCTTGGCTTGTTCGATGCCAGCCACGTCGCCGAAAGTCACCTGAGTTTGTGGCTCCATTTGGACTCTAGCTTTGGATTTGCCGAAGTTCATGGCTTGGTTGCCGGGCCCGTTTTGCGCGCGCCGCACCAGGAAAAACAGTCCCACCAAAAGCAGAATTGGGAAGAACAGGCTGCTGAGGGCTTTTACCCAGAAGCCTTCGTCGCTTTGGGGCAGAACTGAAATATCTACGTTATTTTTGGTCAGGATGTTGATCAGTTCGGGGTCGTTGGGCAGGTTAACGAGTACCTTGTTGCCGTCCTGGGCTGTGACCAGGGCTTTGCTGCGATCGGAACTGATATTTATTTTGTCTACTCTCTTGCCTTCGACTTCCTGAATGAATTGACTGTACTTCCAAACTTCCCTACTTGGGGGCTGTTTGTCAAAAAATGCCGTTGCTAAGGCAATGACTACAATAGCCAGCAGTGCGTACAGGCCAGCGTTTCTCCAGCGTTTATTCACCGAGGTCGATCCTCCTAATTTTTAGTCCCTGTGATTTGGGATTTTTTATTTATGTTCATCAATCTTAACGTAATTGTAACTTGTTTTTGTGTGGTGAGGATTCCCGGCCATGCTGCGGCGGTCTCAGGTGAGGTCGTGGGAACGGAACAGCCCTGCAGGGCGTCAGGAGATGCGGCTGCTGTCCTCACGAGTTACCTATAGCATGAATTAAACTTTGTCAAGCCTTTAGTAGAAGTAATTTTTAGGGAGCTGACTCCTGATAAGATATCTGAGTCGGGGCTGCATTGGTGTAGGATGTTCCTGTTGATTCACAAGTTGTATGTATACATAACGGTAAACCCTTGAGGAACCGTCCGAAGAGTTCAATCGTCAGCATAAAAACAGTCTAGCCGATCGCACTGCAATCACTTAGGACTATTATAAACTTAGTTAAGTCTCATAAATATTCGGCATTCCAACACAGGCAGTTACTTGAATAAATTTGTAAGTTTAAATAATTAAAATGAAATGCAATATTTGTGATTTTCCAACCAACACCTTTGCTGCTGCTAGGGTACTAAAAAAATATAACGTCGAGTATTTTCAATGCTCAAATTGCGGCTTTGTTCAAACGGAAGAACCCTACTGGCTTGAGGAGGCTTATTCAGAAGCCATAGCTAGCAGCGACGTGGGAATGTTATCGAGAAGCACGATGTTCTCAAACGCCGCCAATAATATTATTTTTAATTTATTTAATCACCAGGCTAAATTTTTAGATTATGGAGGTGGCTACGGTGTATTTGTTCGGATGATGAGAGATTTTGGATTTGATTTTTATTGGTACGATAAATATTGTAAAAATATATTATCTCAAGGATTTGAGGCAGACGAAAACAGCAGCTACAGCTACGAATTAGTGACAGCTTTTGAAGTATTTGAGCATTTTGTTAAGCCGCTGGAGGAGATCCAAAAAATCTTCAAATTTTCCCGCAATATTTTATTCAGTACCAAACTGCTGCCAGCCAACAATCCCAAGCCCAGCGAATGGTGGTACTATGCGCTAGATGAAGGTCAGCACATTTCTATTTATACCAGCAAGGCACTCTCGATAATTGCCGAAAAATTTAATTTAAACTTTTACTCTAACGGCGATTCTTTGCATATTTTTTCAGACAAGGAAATTCAGCCTCAACTTTTTCATAGCTTATCATCTTACAAAGAGCCGGAATTGAAAAAACCCTCATTACTCCAACAGGATTACGAGGAAGCCCTGAGAAAAATCGCAGACAGAGAGAACCGCAAATCAATGATAACTCCCGCAGCCATGCCTCCTACTAAAACAAGTAGAAAAATTGTTATAGACGGCGTATTTTTTCAGCTCAACAGCACTGGCATTGGTCGAGTCTGGAAATCGCTGCTAGAAAACTGGGCAGAAAATGGTTTTGCCAAACAAATTATAGTTCTTGACAGAGCGGGAACCGCCCCCAAAATTCCCGGCATTCAGTACCGGAATGTAGCTCGCTACGACTACAGCAAAACCGATGCTGACCGCCAAATGCTACAGGAAATCTGCGATGAAGAAAAAGCCGATTTATTTATTTCTACTTATTATACAACGCCTTTGTCAACGCGATCGGTATTCATGACCTACGATATGATTCCAGAGTTGATGGGGCAAAATATTGGTCATTCCGAGTGGAGAGAAAAGCATTGCGGTATCCGCCACGCCTCTGCCTACATCACCATTTCCGAAAACACAGCCCGCGATTTAGTAAAGGTTTTTCCGCAGATTTCTTCAAATTCGGTCGCTGTAGCGCACTGCGGAATAGATGCCAATTTTTGGCCAGCCGATAGAGAAGAAATTTCAGGCTTTAAGTCAAAATACAGCATTACCAAGCCCTATTTTCTTTTGGTAGGCGAAAGGGTAGGCTGGCATGGTTACAAGAACGGGATATTATTCTTCAAAGCCTTTTCTCAACTTGCCAACAAGTTTGACTTTGATATAGTCTGTGCAGGTGGCAAACCTGTATTAGAACCAGAGTTGAAATTGTACTGTTCTGGGAATACTGTCCACACGCTGCAACTAAGCGACAGCGAACTGAGAGCTGCTTATTCTGGTGCTTCAGTGTTAGTTTATCCGTCGAAGTATGAAGGCTTTGGGTTGCCAGTCCTTGAGGCAATGGCTTGCGGTTGTCCAGTCATCACCTGTCCAAACGGTTCGATTCCTGAAGTAGCAGGACAAGCAGCGGTTTATGTAAACGGGGATGATGTTATTGGGCTTGTCAATGCTTTGCGGGAAATACAGAAGCCCGGTGTCCGCAACTCATTAATTGCGGCGGGTTTAGAACAAGCTAAGAAGTTTTCTTGGTCGAAAATGGCTGCAATTGTTAGCTCAGCTTTGGTTCAAGTAGCCGATCGCGCACATTCGGAGAATGCTTCCGTTCAACAGCAAACTGATGCAGCTTTGCAGAGGGAATTCGGGAATGGTGAGAACTCCCAGCCTGTTCCGTCGGCTTTTAAAGTATCTGCGATCGTTTCTACTTACAATTCCGAAAAATTTATCCGCGGCTGCTTGCAGGACTTGGTAGAGCAAACGCTATACAAACAAGGCCAACTCGAAATCATAGTAATTGACAGCGGTTCCCAAGAAAATGAACAGTCTGTTGTGCGGGAATTTCAAGCGAAATATCCGAATATTGTGTACGATCGCACTTCTGACCGCGAAACATTATATGCAGCCTGGAATCGAGGCATTAAGATGTCGCGCGGAGCTTACATAACTAATGCTAACACCGATGACAGACACCGCCCCGATGCCCTAGAATTCATGGCGAAATACTTGGATGAAAATTCCCCAGTAAGTCTGGTTTATGCTGACCAATTAATCACCAGCACAGCTAACGATACTTTTGCAAAAACCCAAGCAGAAAAGCGTTGGAATTGGCCAGCCTTTGACTACAGCGAACTCGAACGGCGCTGCATTATTGGTTCCCAACCGATGTGGAGAAAATCGCTGCACGAAAAATACGGCTATTTCCGAACCGAATTTACGGCGGCTGGCGATTACGAATTTTGGCTGCGGATTGGCAAAAGCGAAAATATTGTGCACTTGCCCGAAATTCTCGGTTTGTACTATAAAAATCAACAAGGTTTGGAACATGGATCGCAATTATCCCAGCAAGAAGCTTACCAAATATGGGATGAATACGGCATCCGCCAACGAGGGATCCTACATATTTCTTCGGTTCCTGTCTCGGTTTTTGCCTCGGAACTGAATGCGTTACCTTATCGCACACCCCCACAGCCACTTATCAGCGTAATTATCCCGTGCTACAATCACGCGAAATATGTCAGAGAAGCTGTTGAAAGTGTTGTCAGTCAGACTTATCAAAACTGGGAGTGCATAATTGTCAATGACGGCAGCACGGATGATACCAGCAACTTCGCAAATTATTTAATTCAACTGTATCCTCAAACATCGATTCGCCTCATAGATAAACCCAACACGGGGCCCGCTGATTCGAGAAATGTTGGCGTTCAGCAGTCGTCAGGAAAGTTTATTTTATTCCTAGATGCTGACGATCGAATTCATCCGAATTTTCTAGAGGAGTGCTTGGAAATTTTATTAGCAAAACCGCAGGTGGGTTTTGTCTATACAGATATGCAGCACTTCGGAGCCAACTGTGATTTAGTTATCCACGGTGATTTCGATCCCAATCGGTTTTTGAGAGACAATCAAGCTCCCGTTAGTTCTTTATTTAGAAAGGGAATTTTCGAGGAAGTAGGCGGGTTAAAAAAAGTGATGAAGCTGGGATGTGAAGACTGGGAATTTTGGGTGTCGGCCTATGAAAAAGGCTGGTTAGGGTATCGATTACCTAAGCCTTATCTCTATTATAGGCAGCACGGTGACGGCTCTAGCCGAACCCAAAAAATGGCTAGCGTTCGCGCAAAATTATACTTAATGAGAGCCCTCATTATTCACCTGCACTCTCAACTTTACCAACCCGAAGAAGTCCGTTGGTCAGAGGAAATTTTGCAGCAACATAGCTACTTAATAGCTGATGAATTAGTTCCCGAAAACAAAATAGCGCAACTTTTAAATTCGCTATCTCAATACTTGGGAGAGTATCAAAAAGACCAGTCTAACCCAGTAAGCCTCGCTAACATCAGCCAATGTCGTACGCAACTTACCAATTATTGGCTGAATCTGCCCCCCGCTCAACTGGTAAATGCCTATGCTGGCGATGCAGGTAAGGCACATCAGATACTCCTGAAGAGCGACATTAAAGATGAACCGCTAACCCACGCAGAACAGAGTTTTGTTAATGAAGTAGCTGCAAATATTGCCAAAGGATTTAATGAGCCAAAAGCCATCAATTACCTGCTAGCAGCGATGCTTTACCGACGTGCAGATCAATTGCAGATTAAGTACGATCGCGCTCAAATTCCCAACTGGTTTGCAAATGACTATCTCAAATTTATGTTTGGCAGTCCCAACCTGTTTCAAACAGTTGGAGAAGCAGACAACTACTATGAATTTATCCAGAGATGGGTGAATTACATTCATAGCAATATATTCACCAATCCCGATTCGCAACTTTGGCAAAATATTGCCTTATTTTTCTCGCAAGTTGCGAACTTTATCCCGGTGTATTTTGCCACTGCAAACCTGCGCGATATTTACACCAAACGGGCGGAAATTATTGAGTTTTCGCTAAAAAATCGCGGCAGTTCAATTGATTGTATCTTCCCGGCGCGATCGCCAAATCGGACAAAAATCCGCCTCGGCATCATCAATGACCATTTCACGCCCCAAACCGAAACCTTCGCTACCATCCCGGTTTTCGAGCATTTAAACCGCAACCAGTTCGAGATATACCTGTACGCGCTCAACACCAGCGGCCACCAATTAGAACAATACTGTCAAAGTCGCGCCGACAAACTGGTTGCACTCCCGAAAGACTTTGCATCGCAAGTCAAAACAATCCGCGCCGACGACTTAGATATCCTGTTTTTCGGTACGAATTTAACAGCTATTAACAAACCGCTGACTTCACTAGCAATCCACCGTTTAGCGCGGGTACAAACTACATCTTTCTGTTCCCCGACAACCACCGGAATCCGGCACATGGATTACTACATCGCAGGCCAATTTACCGCGCCGGATGCTAGTTATCAAGAACAATATCGCGAACAGTTGGCTGTTCTCGAAGGCAGCGGTTTTTGTTTCAAATACGCAACAGAATCCGAAGTTGCTACAGTTAAACCTACGCGCCAAAGTCTGGGAATTTCAGACAATACAACCGTTTTTATCTCCGGCGCCAACTTCTACAAAATTCTGCCGGAGTTGAGAGAGAGTTGGGTAAAAATTCTAGCTGCTGTACCCGATTCAATCTTGATTTTATATCCCTTCGGGCCGGCTTGGACTCGCACCTATCCGGCGACACCTTTTGTCAACAATCTGAACGCTGTCTGCGCTAAATACGGCGTCAATAACAACCGCTTGCGGTTCGTAAAACAACTGCCTAGTCGCGCGGATGTGAAACAATTTTTGCAGATAGCAGATGTTTATCTAGATTCCTATCCTTATGCTGGGGCCACATCGTTAATTGATCCTTTGCAAGTAGGATTGCCGGCTGTGGTTGTGGAAGGAAATGCTTTGCGGTTCCGCCAAGGTTCGGCGATGCTGCGCGAACTGCAAATGCCGGATTTAATTGCCAATAGCGAAGCATCTTACATTCAGCTAGCCGTTACCCTCGGCACTAACCCGCAATTGCGGCAGCAAAAACGGCAGGAAATTCAGCAAAAAATGCAGGCTAATCCGGCTTGTTTTGATAGTGTTGCATATTCTGGGGCGATCGGCAAATTATTCCAAGAACTCTTTGGCAACTGGCAAAGCAGCCACCTGGAAGCATCGCGCAACTTACAGGATAGCATTCCCAAGCAGCCAGCTTTGGACGAGATTCTCTCGAACACCGTCAACCTTTATCAGAGAAACTCCTCAAACATCTCAGCAATATCCGAACTGCGTCAAATCCGTAAACAAATCGCTGATTTTTGGCTGAACCTTCCCACCGAAAACCTCGAAACCGCCTACAAAAGCGCGCCCGGTAACAGCTATAAAATGCTGCTCAAGAGCGATTTTCAACGTCAAGCGATGATCGAAAGCGAACAAATATTTTTGCAGCAATTAACCCAGATTAGCAAAGGATTAGTGCATCCCAAAGCTGTCAACGCCTTGCTTGCCGCGATGCTGTATTTCCCGCCGGAAACCATGCGAATTCCCGACGCTCGCAACCGTTTGCCGCACTGGTTAATTGGGGATTACGAACAAGTTTTTGAGACTGAAGCCGCCGTCAAGTCTGATTCAACTTCTGACTTGCTAGCTCAATACATTCAATCGCCACAATTTGCGAATCAACTGTTAGGATGCGTCAATCTTTACCGCATCGATCCGTCTGACGAATCGGTAGTTTTGGAACTCCGCCAAATCAGAAAACAAATGGCTGATTTTTGGCTGACTCTTCCTTCAGAGAAACTCGAAAGTTTTTACCGAGGAGAGGTTCGCAAGGGATATCAAGCAATACTTAGCTGCGGCTTGCAAGCAGAATCGATGACGGAAGCCGAACAGCAGTTTTTGCAGAAACTGACCGACATTAGCAAAGGGTTGGTGCAGCCTCAAGCTATCAATGCTCTGCTGGGGGCGATGCTGTATTTTGTACCCGGAAAAATGCGGGTTCCAGATGCTGGCACCCGCTTGCCGCAGTGGTTGCTTGAAGATTACGAAAAGGTGTTTGAAAGCGCATTTGCGACAACAGAACAAACAGTGGTCAAACAAGATTATATGCCGCAGTTTCTCAATCAATTAACTGCTGCGGTCAATTTTTATGAAATCGATCCGACTGCTGAATTGGCAATAGCAGATTTGCGGGAGATTCGCAAGCAAATTGCAGATTTGTGGCTGAGCGTTTCCGGGGAACAACTGGAACTTTTGTACCGGAGCGATTTTGGTAAGGGTTACAAAGCAATGTTGGGCAGCGGGTTTATTAACGAGCCGCTGCATGAGAGCGATCGCGAGTTTTTTAAATCGTTGGTTGTTGAGTTGAGTAAAGGGTTTGGAACGCCTAAAGCTGTGAATAATTTGTTGGCAGCGATGCTGTATTGTCGCCCTGGACAGTTGCGGGTTCAGGATGCGAATACTTGTTTGCCTCCGTGGTTGTTGGCGGATTACGAGCAGTTGGTTGGGGGTGCGGTTAAGGTGGCTGTGGGGTAAACGAAGGCGGAGTAGGCGATATCTGTAGGGAAACGGCACTGCCCATTAGTGTCAACTTAAGCTTTTAGTCCGCCAGTTCTCCCGCTCACCCGGCAGTCCGCCAGGGAATGAATTCCCTGTCTAATAGCGAAAGTCCTCTGAAAGAGGACTGAGAAGAAGAATTCTTAACTCATTAGTCCTCTTTGAGAGGACTTTCGCTTTGAGGCAGGGGTTTCAACCCTTGCCGGACTATGGGTTTTACCTTAAGTTGACACCCCTTGGGCACGGCGCCGTGTCCCTAAGAGGAGACGGCAGTGCCGTTTCCCTACTGGAATACGCTTGATTGTTAAGGGCAAAAGAAATGCTTCAATTATATAGAAACGGTGAAAATGGAGAAATAATTCGGGGTAAAGGGTTGTCGGCCTTTATACACAACGGCGACTACTACCAAACCATCATCCGAGTTTTTGAAGACGGTATGATCGATTGTTGGGAATGGGTTAACTTTGAGGAATTCAAAACCAAAGTTGCCGAGGGATGGGTTGTTACCCAAGTTCCCAAGGGTGCGAGGATAAGCTGTCACCATCTCTACTACGGAAATTCGACTTTAGAGTTTTATTATATAGAGATTGATGAGTTTGTAAAAGAAGTAGAAGATACCATCGCTCAGCTTCAGGGAAAGCAAACAGTTGCAGATACTTGTGTTCAAGCCTTTGCTAAATTCCTAACATTCCCAACAAAAGAAAATAAAAGTAGCTTGCGAGAAGCTTACAATGCTATTCCAAAACATCTGAGAATTTATGTTCTTGGCGATATGGATTGTAAAGATTCCGCTATCATAACCTGTGTCAAAGATACAGAAGTTTCCCAGGAAATACTAAAAAGCGTCTATAGGCGCTATGAATATATCTGGAAAAGGTTAAATTAAGCCAATATCTGAATCCTCAGTATTATCCCAAACTGTATCTAGTGATGTTTGACTGGCTTGAAGCCAAAACTCAGCTTCTTCATCAGGTAAGAGTGTTACTAATACTTTTGCCCCTTCGGGTAATTCTGATAACTCCAGCAGTTCAATTTTCCCTTGTCGAACAGTAGCCCAAAGTGTTTTCAGCATATCCACCTCATAAACTGTGCTTTATGCAATTTGCAGATTTCTGGTACATTGTCGCACTGAGCGACTAATTACAACCTCACATACATAGATCGAGGAAGTATTTAAGCCTGATTTAGGATCAATTTAACACAAGTTCTGGCTGCTGAGTCTCAAACAAAGGGCGAGTTACCTGACGCAGCAGCACTGTTTCTAAACTGCCTTCTACTACATTTTCTGCTTCTATTTCCAACTCGCCCCACAATAGCCGATCGCCTTGATTGGGCATTTTACCTAAATTGTGGATCACGAATCCGGCGATTGTTTGGTACGCTTGGTTAGTTGGCAAGTTTAATCCCAGTTTTTCGTTAACTGCTGTCACTTCCCATAGGCCAGAAATGAGTGCCGAATGAGCATCTTTTTGAACGAAAGTTGCCTGGGAAGATGACACCAGCGGTTGAGACTCTTTACTGGTAATCCAACCAGTCAGCAGCCACACGGTACCGTTGAGAATTACTAGCAGCGGCCACAGTAATTTTGAGCAGATTTCGAGGGCGGGCATTAGCAGCAAAGCGGTACGTTCTGGGGCGTGGGTTGCTAATACTTTGGGGATTAGTTCTCCTAAGACTATTTCTACGTAAGTTACTAAGATAAAAGCTACGGGAACTGCGATCGAATGAGCAGTCAGCACGGCCGACAAATGACCGATCGGCAATTTGTCTATCCACGGCTCAATCCAGTGTACAGTCGCTCCCTCGCCCAACCAACCCAGCAGCAAACTCCCTGCTGTTGTGCCAGTTTGAGTCACAGACAGGTAATGCGGTATGTTGTTCTGAGCTTGGTGGACGAGTTCGGCGGTTTTAGCGGTTGGGCGATCGTGCAAGTGGGCGAGTTGGCGGATTTGATGGCGATCGGCTGATACTAATGCTAGTTCTGACGCCACAAAAAAGGCGATTAAAAGTGTTAAGCCCACCAACATTGCTAAACTCAGCATTGTTTGGGCTACTTCTATTTCCAGGCAAGTAAGGTTGTTCAAGATAGATATCTAATATGATAGATGTTTTATGTTCATGCTTTTATTTTAGCTTGGGACTCAGATAGGTTTATCCCCCGACATTTCGGATATCCCCACTACCCATATTCCTAGGTGTGCATTGCACACCTTACCCGTAGAACTTGTGAACTCTTTCTCTTCTCTTCCTTCGCGCCCTTGGCGTCTTCGGGGTTCGTTTTAACTGAGATATTGCACCATTCTCAATTACTTTTTTAGGAACAGGCATCTTGCCTGTTCCACAAGAAAATTCATCTCTTGTGGAACAGGCATCTTGCCTGTTCTTGACAATGGTGCAAGATGCGAGTAAAAAAAGACTCTAATTCACCAAACCCGAACTCATTGCTGTATCAACTCTCCCTTACTCCCCGGAGCGAGTTAATTTCCGTAAAAGTCTGCACCGGATCGGACTTCAACCCGCCTTGAATGTAATTCAACTTCACTTCTTCTAACAAATCCGACAGCAGCGACTGCAATTCCGCGAGAGTTTTCTCATCTTGCAATTCCCGCCGTAAACTTTGATTAAATTCTTGGCTGAAATTATCGAGAATTTTTCTACCTTTATCGTCTTCATAAGTCGTAGCTACCACATTCACAGCAGTTTGAGCTAAATAATTTGCTAGCTGTTCCGTCATCTCAGTCGGCAAAATGTTAATCGGAGAGAAATTTTGCAGGATTTGATAGAAATCCGACTGTTTGATTGTTGTTTCCAAATTGTGGTGCAGCAAATCTTCCAAATCCGGTTGCACCTGTGGCAAAACTTTGTAAATTGTCAGATCCAAAATCCGTTTGGTAATTTGTTCGATCGTATTTTCTTGATTGACGTGAAGGTACGGCTGCTGCGCCAGCAGCATCTGCGCCGCGTCGCCCTGTTTGATCGAACTTTTAGCTTGATTGATAAACCGCACCATCATGTATTCCGACATCGTATTGGCTAAATAAGCCACCGGTTCATAGGTAACTTGAGCAACTACGCGATCGAGATTCACCAAACCCGACTTGTGCAGCCGCACCAATACCGGCAGAATCCGCCACCCCTGCCAAATCGGCATCACCAGAAACACCTCGTACCAGCGCCTCAGCACAAAATCAAACCAAGTTACCCCCGGTTTACGGCGGGTGTGGAACAAACTTTTAATCAAAAATTCCGCCCCAAAAAAACCAATAAAAAACGTATCTATTCGCCAAAACTGGTCAGCACTTTTCAAATATTCGGGATTTAGCAAACTCGAATCAATGCCTTTAATCGGGTCATAAATTTTAACTAAACCCGGAAAATAGCTCTGATAAACAGGGCGCAACTGAAGGTAACTGAAATGAAAAAGCACCAGCAAAAAATTGACCACCCCTACTAATGCGCTAATTTTTGCCCAATAAATTGCTTTTTTGGACAGTTTTACCTCGGTGTTGTTAACAGTTGTGTGGGAATCTGACATAAAAATAATCTTCCGAATTTGCTAATCGATAAATCTATCTTGTGGCTGAGGCTAAAAAACTCTTAACCTAGTATAATTCTTTATACTCTAAGTATAAGGAAACCAAATGCCGTGAAATTAAAAACAGTCATATCCCTGCTCAAAGAAACTTTTACTCAATGGCAAGAAGATAGAGCGCCAACCCTAGCAGCCGCCCTAGCCTATCACACAGTCTTCTCCCTGGCCCCGCTGCTAATTATCGTAATTGCGATCGCCGGTTTAGTCTTTGGTGCAGACGCAGCCCAAGGTCAAATCGTCGGTCAACTCCAAAGTTTAATCGGCAAAGATGGCGCCGAAACCATCCAAGAACTCATCCTCAAAGCCTCCGAACCAAAGTCGGGAATGATTGCTACTTTACTCGGTATCGCTACACTTTTGTGGGGGGCTTCCAATGTGTTTACTAATCTCAAAGAAGCCCTCAATACTATTTGGAATGTTTCACCGCCTCCCGGACGCGGGATCTGGGGATTTCTGCAAGACCGCGTATTGTCTTTTGCAATGATTTTAGGCATAGGCTTTCTACTGCTAGTATCTTTAGTCCTGAGCGCCGTTTTAGCGGCCGTCAGCTTTTGGTTGAACGGCTTGCTGCACTTACCAGTGGGTATTTGGCAGATTGTGGACTTTGCTCTCTCCTTTGGCGTAGTTACGCTGCTTTTTGCTTTAATTTACAAAGTTTTGCCCGATGTTCATCTTGCCTGGAATGATGTTTGGATCGGCGCCGCCATCACCTCAATGCTGTTTACGATCGGCAAATCCTTAATTGGAGTTTACCTAGGAGGTAGCGGTATTGCCTCTACCTACGGTGCTGCTGGCTCGTTCGTGATTATCTTACTTTGGATCAATTATTCAGCTCAGATTCTCTTCTTAGGTGCTGAGTTTACTCAAGTTTGGGCTAACCGCTACGGTTCCCTGATGCTGGCAAAACGCAAAAATTTGCTCAGCATTCAAGCTGAGGAATCCTCCGGGTCCAAACACCGACAGAATTCTTAATATTAGATACAAAAAATGCGATCGCTCACTTTTGAGTCAGCCGAATGCCAGCACCTTGAAACCTATGTCAGTTGGGAGGGCGAGGCCTGTGGAATCACTAAATTTTAGACTCAACCCATCGCCAAATCTGCCCATGAACTTGACCGGGCGAACACTTAGTAGTATCACTGGATATGGTTGAAACCAGTTTATCTTGATCCCTGTCGCTCCCCTTCGGTGATGACCGAAAAATTTGAAGTTTGCGATCGCCCCGAAAAAGATTTGTTTCCTTGCCAGTCCCCAATTTCAACGGTGAAACCAATCTCAAGTCCACAAACTGGGATATTTCAACCTGAACTGATATCAGGAGGTACTTTTGTACGCATCAAAACATCTGGGAAGCCACCTGCTCCCTATGTCAGACATGGAGCTAATTCGCCTGTGGGTAAACCGCAAATCCCCCCGCAACCGGCGCTTTAGCTGGCAGGCGGCCAACCATTTTCGAGTGTTTGTCGCAAAACCGCTGGCACAAGTTACTCTGACTGATGTCGAGACTTTCGCAGCAGCGATGAGAGCTCGGAAACTTGCACCGCGTTTTTACAAGCAAACCTTGCTAGCGCTGAAATCGCTGTTCGCCTTCGGCCAGCAAACGAAAATTTTGCCCGCAACACTCCCCCTTCACCGGTGGCCGGTTCTGCGCCGGAATCGGTCTAAACGCCTTCGTTTTCAACTCTCTTGGGGTTTCTTAATCTGTTTGTGCTTTTTCTTAGGTAGAATGACGCCGAGACTGTGGGGACAATCGGTCTCGGCAGGAAGCTCGCCCGCCCCGAAACGGCTGCCGGAAGTTGCGACGATCGACTCACCAGACAAACGAGAGGATAACATCGATCGCGATCGATCGCCCGAAACTCCAACCCTGAATTCACCAGAGCCCAGACTCGATAGCAGACTCGATAACATCAGCCCCGAACGTCGAGTCAAAGCCTTTCTCGACACCATCGCAGCCGCCGAAGGAACCGCTAGCCCCGACGGCTACCGCACCCAGTACACCGGCACGAAATTTGTCAGCTTTCAAGATCATCCCAGAGAAATGAGGTGCGGCCGTCGCTACGGCAAAAAACTCTGTTCCGACGCAGCGGGGCGATATCAGTTTCTCAGCACCACTTGGGACAGATTTGCCAAAAAATTTGGCGTCCGCGATTTCAGCCCAGAAAATCAAGATTGGATGGCTATAGAGTTAATCCGAGAAAAAGGTGCATTAGAAGATATAGAAGCGGGTCGATTGGAGCCAGCAGTCAGAAAACTCGCTTACATCTGGCCTTCTTTTCGCCGTTATGGTGGTTCTGTAGAATCGTCGATGCCCAAACTCGAAGCAATGTACCTGCAAAATTTGGGAATTTACCGGCAAGGATTGGTGGTTAGCAATTAGTCAAAAGTTCAAGGACGAGTTTAGATTCGAGTTTGGGAATTTTGGATTAAATTTTGACATCCAAAATTGAAAATGGGGTAGTTATGGGTGATGTCTATTCCGGTTGTATCGAAATGATTAAACCACAGAGGGCACAGAGGACACAGAGAAAGAGAAGAGAGAGATAATAATTCCGATGTCAACGGATTAGATAGGATGTCTATTCTTCGGAAATTTAAAAATTAGGCTAATTTTCCATCTTCCATGTGAAGGATGCGATCGGCAATATCCAAAATTCGGTTATCGTGGGTTACTAACAAAATAGTACAGCCCTGTTCTTTGGCTAGTTGCTGCATCAAATTCACCACTTCGCGACCGGATTTGCTGTCCAGGGCGGCTGTTGGTTCGTCAGCTAAAACAATTTGCGGTTGACTGACCAAAGCGCGGGCGATCGCAACTCTTTGTTTCTGTCCTCCAGACAAATCATCTGGATAATAGTTAATCCGCTGTTCCAGTCCTACTAACTCTAGCATTTTTGCAGAGCGATCGCGCATTTGAGAACGCGATAAATTGCCGTGAACTTCCAAACCCATTTGCACGTTTTGCAGCGCCGTCAAACTGCGGTGTAAGTTGTGCGCCTGAAAAATGTAGCCTATTTTGCGCCGCGCCTTCACCAATTGGTCTGCGCTCGCTTTGCACATTTCTTGACCGATAATTTTGAGACTTCCCGATTGACCGGATCTCAGCCCGCCAATCAAAGTTAAAAGCGTAGTTTTTCCCGAACCAGAAGGCCCCGTCATCAGCACAATTTCACCTGCATTAATGTCGAGATTAATGTCAAAAAGTACCTGTTTTCGCAGTTGACCTTGACCGAAGTAGTGGTCTAGTTGGTGCGCGGAAATTATAGGTGCAGGAATCTGTAAGGCGTTGGTTGTCGGGTCGAGAGTAGTAGAATTCATAACTTCTTGGTTTGAGGTTTGAGATTGAATGATTCATCGCTTACATCGCCTAAATAGCCGAGTAAAAAGAAGAAAATAAGTTGACAAAAAATATGTTGGTACTCAGGAATTTCTACCAAATTTAGCTTTAATACCCCTTTATTTTTTAGTCGGCGGAGGCGGACTTCATTTGTGTAGGAAAGGTTTCAATCACCGAGTATGATAAAGTGTTTTATAACCCGGATTTAGTGTCCTTCAGACTCACTTATATCATGTCCGGTCGAGCGACCTCGATTTTTGTAGGGGCGGGTTCACCAACAATACCGGCCAATAATTGACCATCTCAAAAACCCGCCCCGACCGGAATATTATGGTTAATCGTGAGGACATGATATTCTTCATTTTCCCTCAAAACATATCTGCCGGATCTGCTGCTTGCAGCTTGCGAGTAGCAATTGCTCCCGAAATAGTACACATTATCACGTTCAAAAGTAATACTATAACTGCTCTAAGCAGCGTCATATAAAGGGGTAAGTTTGTAGCTTTGCGAGTTAAAGAATAAAGTCCGAAAGAAACTCCTACTCCTGGCAAAAAACCGAGGACAGAAAGAATTAGAGCTTGTTCAAAAACGATGCCCAGTAAATAAACATTGCGGTAGCCCATCGCTTTGAAAGTAGCGTATTCTCCCATGTGGTCGCTGACATCGGTTGAGAGAACTTGATAAACAATAATTACTCCTACTACAAAACCCATCGCGACGCCTAAATTAAACACAAAGCCGATCGCAGTATTCTTAGCCCAGTAATTTTTCTCAAAATCGATAAATTCTTGCTTTGTTAATACCTTGACATCCGGCGGTAAGTATGCTTTCAAAACTTGTTGAACTTCCACGGGGTCAGCACCCGGTTCCAGTTGAATTAATCCGGCATTAACACTCGCGGCGTTTTGTCTCGCAAACAGGCGCAGGTAATTTTGATCGCTAGTCATCAAAATACCGTCGGCGGCAAAAGATGCTCCAACTGTGAATAAACCGCTGACGTTAATCGTGCGCCGCTCGACCTCAGCTTTAACAGACTTTCCTTGATCGAGTTGCGCGATCGTTCCTTGGTAATCTCCCCTAGAAGCTCGATCGAACAACACGGTATCCGGCAATTTAATCGCGTTCAAATTTTGGTTAACTTCGGGAAGCGCAAAGGCGGGGCGATTCGGATTGAAACCCACCACCATCAGCGACGTTTCGCGCCGAGTTTCGGGATTTTTCCAGTTAGCAATTTTCACGTAAAGCGGTTCGGCTGATTTGACACCCGGTACGTTCATTGCTTGATACAATCGGCGCCTGGGGAAGGAAGACAAATTAATCAAATTTCGCGCTTGGGGGTGAATCAAAACTAAGTCTGTTTCCAAGCTTTGATGCAGCCGCGTATTGCTGGTGTAAAGCGCATTTTGAAAGCCTAACTGCATGAACATCAAAACGTCAGCAAAGGCAATTCCTGCTACTGCAACGAGCATTCGCCCTTTGTCGTGACTCAGTTGCAGCCATCCGAGGGAAGTTCTGCGTCTTAATTGTTCTAAGGGTTTGATTAGTCCAATCATAGGATTTTAGATTTTAGATTTTGGATTTTGGATTAAAGACAGCAACCTGATGTTGGAACAATTCTTAATCTTTAATAATTAAGTCAGAATGATTCATCTCTCTATTCTCTTCCTCTGTGTCCTCAGCGCTCTCTGTGGTTAAAAAATTCTTAATCCTTAATTTCCCCGATCGCCACTTTGACTTGCAAATTGGTTAATCCCGCTACTTTCTGGCTGGAAGCTTCATCTAAACGCACTTTTACTTCCACAATTCGACTATCAATATTCGCCGAAGGATCGGTGTTAACAATGTTTTGTCGCTGCACTTGCAAACCAATATGTTCGACTGTTCCCCGCAATTCGCCTGTCAAAGCATCGCTAGTAATTTTGGCGGTTTGTCCGAGGCGTACTTTGTCCACATCGCTTTCGTAGATTTCCGCAACAGCCAGCATCTCGCGAGTTTGTCCGAGTTCGACAATGCCGTCGTTTCCCACTTTTTCCCCCGGATGCGTATGAATTTTCAGGACTTGGGCGTCTCTGGGAGCACGGATGTAAGCTAGATCCAGATTGGCTTTGGCTTGTTTGGCGGCTGAAGCGGCGGCACTGACTTCGGCGGCGGCGGCTGCTATGTCAACGGGACGCACTTCGGCGATGCGATCGAGATTTGCCACGGCTTCATTAATCTGCTGTTGTCGAGATTGCTCAACTTGGCTGAGTTTGGCTTGCGCTTCGTTAATTTGCTGTTGGCGAGATTGTTGAATTTGATTTAATTTGGCTTGGGCTTCGTTAATTTGCTGTTGGCGGGATTCCTGAATTTGATTTAGTTTTGCCTTTCCTTCGTTGAGTTGCTGTTGAGTTGTTTCGGCGGCGAGGCTTTTGCTGTCGCTAGTTGAGGCGGAAATTGCTCCCTGTTTATACAGTTGGGAGTAGCGCTGATCCTCGCTTTGGGCGTTGCGGAGTTCGGCTTGTAGACGGGCAATTGCGGCTTTTTGGGTTTGAATTTCCCCTTGCTGTTCGGCCCTGATGCGGGCAATTGTGGCTTGTTGCGCTGCGATTTCGGTGCTGCGATCGACTTCTAGGCGGCTGACGATCGCCTGTTGCGCTGCGATCTCGTTGCTGCGATCGGCGGATAAACGGCTAATAGTCGCTTTCTGGGCTTGAATTTCGCCGTTTTTGGCTCCAGCTTTGACTTTTGCTAGGTTTGCTTCGGCGACGCGCACTTGTTCTTGAGCTTGGTCGAGGGCGGCTTGCAGGCGATCGCGACTATCCAAAATTGCGATCGCTTGGCCTGTTTTCACCCTGTCTCCCTCTTTGACCAAAAGTCGATCGATCCGGTTTCCTTCCGCCGTACCGGAGGCGGAGACTTTAATTACTTCTCCTCTGGGTTCGAGTCGTCCCAAGGCTGTAACTGTTGTTAATTGGGATGCTGTGACGGCTGCTGCTGCGGCTACTGCGTTCGGATCGGGTATGCGCGATCGCCAGATCGTGTAGCCTGTGGTTCCCGCTGCCCCCAGGGTTGCTACTGCGGCCACAACTAGGAGTTGTTTAACTAGGGATGGATTTGAGGATAAGCCGTCCGCTGTTGGTTGGTGTACCATGACATACCTCTTTGTGAGAAAATAAGACTAAACGGTTTAGTTCCGATGTCTTCTCATACTAAACCGTTTAGTATAATAATGTCAAGCTCCCAAATAAAAATTACAGAAGCAAGGTATGGCAAGGACAAAACCGATCGAACCAGACGCAGCAGGAGGTGACAAAACCGAGCAAATCCTGCAAGGTGCGATGCAAGAATTTTTAGCCCACGGCTACGCGGGCACGAGTATGGACAAGGTAGCGAAGACGGGGGGAGTGTCCAAAGCCACGGTTTACAGCTATTTTCAAGATAAAGAGGGATTGTTTGCGGCTTTGGTACAGCGACTGGCGCGAAAAAAAGTCCATTTTACAGTGCTGGATGAAGAACCTGCCGTAGCGCTGCGATTCGCTGCCACAACTATATTGGATCAGGCGACCCAGGAACCAGAATATCTCAATTTTGTGAGGTTAGTGATTGCGGAGTCAGGGCGTTTTCCCCAGCTCGCGCAGACTTTTGTGAGAAACTTAGCTAAACCGGGTATCGAGCGGCTAGCGGAATATTTGGCATCGCATCCAGAGTTAAAATTGCCCGATCCGGAGGCAACGGCGCGAATTTTTATCGGATCTTTGGTATATTTTCAGTTAATGCAGGAAATGATGCACGGTAAAGAGATTATCCCAATGGAGCGCGATCGACTGATCGATGGTCTGCTGCATTTGATTTTAGGGCCGGAGTCCAATTCCTAAGTGCGATCGACAGAATCTAGGATTTTTATTCGAGAATCATTTAAATGCCATAAAGAGCGAGATCCCTTTATGGCTGCGATCGCAGGTTTTAGTCAGGTGTTTTTCCTAACCTGTCCCTCAATTCCTCCGCCGATAACTGTGGCAGTTGTTCTACAAACAATGTCAATTCTGCTACAGGCAATGTCAATAAATTAGTAACGGCTGCAGGCAGAATATCGCCCAATTCAGGCGATCGCATTTGCAACGCACTTTCAGCTAACAATTTAACCGCTGCTTCCCGCCCCGATTCATCAACGGTCAGCATCGATATTGCCAGCAACAAAACTGTAAATTCCGCCGCCGCCAACTTGGATATTGGAGATAGAAAAACTGTCATTTTTGGACTTAATTCTCCAAATCTAACTCGCAGAAAATTTTCTAATATTAAGCGCTGTTGTTCTTGTCTGCCTCGTTCTAGTCCTCGTTCTAGCCCTTGTTCTAGTCCTCGTTCTAGCCCTTGTTCCAGTCCTTGTTCCAGTCCTTGTTCTAGCCCCTGTTCTAGCCCTTCTTCTCTAGCTTGTTGCTGTGCTGCTTGTATTTGTTGTTGAAAAAGTGGTGCAATGGCCATAATTAACTCCCGCTCTTCTGGCTCTAATTCTTGTGGCGCATCGGTTACTAAATTGGACTGTAACCGATACAGCAATTCTAGCGCGATAATCCGCAACGGATCGTCCGCAGCTAAAGCGCTTAATTGGGAAATAGCCCTTTGCTGCACTCCCCCTTTGCCCAAAATCCTCAACCACAGCGTGTCTGGAGTTTCTGGCAACTGGTGAATCGCCACAATTGCAGTCCGCAAAGATTCCCCCAAAAAATAGATTCCCTGCATCCAATTCTCTGTGTCTGGTATCGCATTAAAGCTATCTACCAATGCTTTCGATGCTGTGGGCATCAAAATCCACAGTTTGGGTAACTGAGTATCATCATAGCGAGTATTTTCTCTCCTAAATTTTCGCTCCAACTCACCTCGCACGTCCAATAACTTGCCCAGACAGCTACAAATTTCGCTGACGTTTGCCGGATTGCGAAACGGTTCAAAAATTGCAGTGGTGTTTGCCATTTTTCCCAACAATCCCAGGGTTTCTGAGTATTCGGGAAGGGCGGTGCTGGGAGTGAAATAAACATCGATTTCTCGGACTTCTGAAGTCACATCGCGGCCGATATTAACCGTTCCGATCGGCGACAGCAATTCCTCCAGGTATTCTTTGGCAAAGAGATCATGAATAAATCGCGTCATAAGAAATTATTTCAAACAGTAAATAGATCTTTTAGCCGTTTTCTCACCCATTCTACAGGATTTTCATCCTCTTCTGCTGCATCTACCAATTCCATTTCTCGCAATAATTGCTGTCTCTCGCTGAGTTCTTCTTTGTGTTTGACTATTTCTTTAATAATCTGTTCAGATAAATCCGGTCGTTCAGTTAAAACTTTCTGGAAACCTTCTTTATTGATGGCAAACAAAATTGTTTCTTCCAAAGCTCTTACCGAAGCAGTTCTGGGGATTCCCAACATTAAAGAAAGTTCACCGAGAAACTGACCACTACCGAGGTTATTCAGATGTTTGTCAATAGCTGCTACAAAAACTTCGACTGAACCTGAAAGAATCATGTAAAAAGCATCTCCGGGGTCGTTTTCGTGAAACAAATATTCTTGCGATCGCAGCCGTTTCCGGTATCCAACTTCAATCAATTGCCGCAATTCAAGGTCAGTCAGGTTTTCAAAGTATTCCACCTCTCGTAGCAAACAGCTAAGCGACGATGGCTTTTTCAGTTTCTCTGCAAAAATAGGCGGTTTTTCCTCATTTTCTGAGTAACTGTTCGGGAGGTCAATTGCAGTTTCTTTTTTGTTAAACATGGACAACAGAACTTCGGGATTTTGCAAATAAATTTCACGGTCATTGAACGGAAATTCGATTTTATGCTGGCGGAAATTGTATTCAATTGCAAAATTCAAAGAACTTTTAATTATTTCTCTTTCAGTCGGCTTGTCCGTCCAAACTAAAAGTTCAAATTTAAAACTATCATCACCAAACTCGACAAACAATACTTTCGGATTCGGTTCGTACAATACTCCAGCTTCTGCGTAAGCAATATTTAACAGAGTTTCTGTCACTAACAGGGGGTTACTATTCTCGGCTACTTCTACGGGAACTCGCAGACAGAGTAGGGAATTTTCGTAACTCCAGTTAACAATTTTGTTGCTAATCATTTTGCTGTTGGGAACAATGACGCTAGAGTCTTCAGTAGTTTGGATGATGGTCGATCGAATCGAGATTTTTTGGACTATTCCCATTAATCCTTCTAATTCCACAAAGTCTCCGACTTTCACCGGCCTGTCTAAAAGCAGCGTTAAGCCGCTGACAAAATTAGTTGTTAAATCTTGGATTCCGAAGCCAATTCCGACTCCCAATCCCCCCGCAACTACTGCAAAAGAAGCGAGGTTGAAGCCGATGCTTTGGATGGCGACTATTACTCCCAAAGCTACTATTAAATACCCAATAATTACTGCGATCGCTTCCCTGTTTCCCTCGTCAATTCCCAGTCTGACGAGCAAGCGTTCCTTCAGGAAATTCGTAAAAGAGCGTGCTATGACAAGGATAGCCATAAACAAGACTATTAGTTCTACCAGTGACTGCAGGGATACTGGATTGTCACCTATTTTAAATAGGGTAGCTGTAAATATTTGCGATATCTGTGTCAACACTTCTTCTGGTATTGTATTCAATTTAAATTCCGGGAATAATGTTTTTTGTGTGGTCATTTTTAAGGAGAGGAGTAAAAAATAAAGTCCTCAGTACCCAATGTAAAAATCAAATACTGAACTCGTTATCATAAATTTTAACCTATTTTTATGGTAAAAAAACTTAAGTCGTTACATAGAGATGTTGTTCCTCATACTACGCAGTTATCCCTATTGCCAATTTTTCGGATACCTGGTCTTCGCAGGCCTGCGGTTAGTGTGCCACTTTTTCGCGTTCCGAGAGCCGACTCATCTATTATTAAAGCGCTCTAGTAACTTTAGTGAACCTTAACTCGATTCGAGTTTATCATACTCTCCACTATTTTTTTTTGAAGTCCCGTTATCAAGTTAAGCAGGGATTATTCAATGACTCTTTAAGTGGACAAGTCAAATATCCAAGTATTACAATGACTTTAACTGGTGGGAGAGATATTGCTATTACTCTGCCAGTTGCGTCCGTTTTATGTATTATCTAAGTGAAAATTTAACGGATCTAGCTAAAATTGATAACGTTTCAAGAATACTTGGCATTATACCAATATGGGGGACGAAATATAACTTAATCGCATTTGTCAATCCGTAATTTTACTTAAAATACTGCTTGTTTAGGAGTGGAAAATTGGCGATTTGAGGGTAGGTGGACATAAATATGGCGCGAGACATGATTGCTCGATCGCCCAAATCTAAGTTCTCCACGCAAAACCTGAGTAAAGGCTGAGCATAATTACTGATTGACAAATGCTTCCCTAGGTTAAGTTGTCATCAATGTTCTACCGATAGGATTGATTAACAATAGAATTGATGAGAAATAGAAATGCTTGGCGATACATCCGAATAATTAAAAAACATAGTGTCGCAAGGGATACATATCTCGCAGATTGAAAGCCTAATAGTCGCGCTACTGAACGTTTTATTCAGTACCCAAATTGGAGGCAACGAAAACCTTGCGATCGCACAATTGGACAGAAGTTCTAGAATAAAAGCTGAAATGCACGAGCCAACATGAGCAAATTCCCACCAGAGAAAACCCAACCGCCACAGCAAGAGAGCACAACAGCAGAGGTATTGCGACAGGCTCACTTCGAGGCTTTTTTTGCTGCAGCGAATGCCGGACTGATGATTTTAGACCGCCAACTCCGGTACGTCCAAATTAACGAAGCTATGGCAGAGCTCAATGGCATTTGTGTGGCAGACCATATTGGTAGGTCGCTGTGTGAAGTGCTGCCAGAATTGGCTGCGAATCTGGGACCAATTTTGCAAGAAATTCTGGATACGGGCCAGCCAATTCTCGACTATGAAGTAGTGGGTGAAACTCCGAGACAACCGGGCATCCTGCGCTACTGGCAAGCATCTTACTATCCTTTGCGGGATGAAAATGACCTGGTTTTTGGTGTTGGTGCCCTTGTGATTGAAATTACCGATCGCAAGCGGGCAGAACAAAAGCAGGCACGACTGACGGCCATTTTGGAAGCAACTTCCGACTTAGTAGGAGTTTCTGATACGACAGGGCATAGCGTCTATCTCAACAAAGCCGGACAGGAAATGCTGGGGATGTCCCCAGAGGAAGCACGAGCTTCGTTTAGTATAGATTCTGTGTTAGCTCCCTCAGCAACGGCAAAATTCCACAACGAAGTAATTCCCACCGCCTTACGAGAGGGCCGGTGGACTGGTGAAACTCTGTTTTTGTCATGCGATGGGGAAGAAATTCCAGTCTCCCAGGTTTTGATCGTTCACAAAACCGCAGCGGGTGAAGTCGAGTTTATCTCCACTATTGTGCGGGATATTCGCGATCGCAAAAAAGCAGAGGAAGAACGGCAATTGCTTGCTACAACGATCGAGAACAGCCGTGACTTTATTGGCGTTGCCTCAATGGATGGTCGCCCGATGCTAGTGAATCAGGCTGGTCTGGATTTGGTGGGACTCAGTAGTTTGGAGGAAGCCAAAACCAAACACATTAACGACTTCTTTATGGCAGAAGATTTGGACTTTGTACAGCAGTCTATTATGCCTGTAATAATGCAAGAGGGAAGTTGGCGGAGTGATTTCCGCTTCAGAAATTTCCAGACAGGTCAACCCATCCTGGTAGATTACACCCTATTTTTGATTAGACATCCAGAGACTAATGAACCGGTAGGGATTGCCACTATTACGCGGGATATTCGCGATCGCAAAATCGCAGAAGATGTCCTGAAACAAAGTGAAGAAAGATTTCGTTCTTTGATCGAAGCTACCGCTCAAAGTATTTGGATCGGTAATGCTGAGGGCGAATTAGCCAGCGAGCAACCTACTTTAGGTGCATTTACAGGACTGACATTTGATGAGTACAAGGGATGGGGCTGGCTAGACACGATCCACCCAGACGATCGCCCTCATGTTGCTAGTATATGGTCGGCTGCCGTGGCCAATCGCTCGCTCTATGAAGATGAATTACGTATGCGCCGCTATGACGGCGAATATCGGTACATGAGTTGTCGTGGTATACCACTACTGAATGCGGATGGTTCAATTCGGGAATGGATTGGGGCTAATACAGATATTACCGATCGCAAACAAGCTGAAGAAGCTTTGCGCGATCGCAACGTCTTGCTGAGCTCTATTTTGGAAAGTACGCCAGACATAATTGTTGTTAAAGACTGGGAAGGCCGATATGTTGCCCTTAATTCCGAGGTCGCAAAATCCTTTTACGGTAGATCCATTGAGGAAATTATCGGTAAAGATGATTCGGAACTCCTTCCTCCGGCTGCAGCCGTTGCAATAATGGCAAAAGACCGCCAGATCATGGAAGCAGGCCTTACTGAAACCTACGAAGAAGAGGTTTTCAATGGTAAAGAGAATACTTCTTTTTTAACCACAAAAGCCCCTTGGCGGGACGCTCAGGGCAATATTCTCGGCCTGATCGCCATAGCACGAAACATTAACGATCGCAAACAAATGGAAGCAGAGTTGCGCGATCGTAATGCACTGCTCAAGTCAATTTTGGAAAGTACACCAGACTTCATTGTCGTTAAAGATCGGGAAGGTCGTCATGTTGCCCTTAACTCCAATTTGGCAAACTTCATAGGCAAGCCAATTGAGGAAATCATCGGCAAAGATGATTTGGAATTACTGTCGCCTGACACGGCCCGTGCAATTATGGCAAAAGATCGCCAACTCATGGCAGCAGGAATCACTGAGAGTTACGAGGAAGATGTCTTTCATGGTGAGACCACCGGGACTTTTTTTACTACAAAAGCTCCTTGGCGGGATGCTAAGGGTAATATCCTGGGCATCATCGCCACAACACGAGATATTAGCGATCGCAAAAAAGTCGAGCAAACACTCCGTCAAACCCTAGAAATACTAGACTTAGCCAGCGATGGTATCATTATTCGGGATATGGATGACCGCATCATATACTGGAACCAAGGTGCAGAAAAGCTCTATGGTTGGACAAAAGCCCAAGTAGTCGGGGAGTACATTCACACCTGCTTGGAAACAGCCTTTCCTAAACCGTTAGAAATCGTAAGGGCAGAGTTTTTCCAGCAGGGAAGTTGGGAAGGAGAAGTGCAGCACACCACCAGCGATCGTCGGCAGATTATTGTAGCAAGTCGCTGGACATTACAGCGCGATGGGGAAGGAAAGCCTTGTGCCCAACTCGAAATTAATAATGACATTAGCGATCGCAAACAAGCAGAAGATGCTATCAAACAAAGCGAAGAACGCTATCGATCGCTAACCCTTGCCATCTCCCAAATTGTCTGGACAACCGATCCTGAAGGAAGATGCCAGGATTCACCGAGTATGAGAGCTTACACCGGACAAACGGAAGCTGAGGTGGTTGGTTTTGGCTGGTTAGATACAATCCACCCGGACGATCGGGAACGAACAGTTCAGGTGTGGATGGAAGCAGTGCAAACGAGAAGCCTGTTTGAGATGGAATATCGAATGCGCGGAACGGATGGAAACTATCGTTATTTCCAAGTTAGAGGGGTGCCAATTCTGAATGAAGATGGCAGCATCCGGGAGTGGGTTGGCACTTGCATCGATATCCAGGATCGCAAACAAACAGAAATCGTACAGGCAAAAGCCAGGGAAGCTGCAGAAGCCGCAAGTCGGGCCAAAAGTGAATTCCTTGCTAACATGAGCCATGAATTGCGGACTCCGCTTAATGGCATCATGGGCTACGCGCAGATTCTTCAGCGTTCCAAAGTCTTGAATGAAGAAGAGCGATCGCGCATTGATGTTATTTATCAGTGCGGTTCCCATTTACTGACCTTAATCAATGATATTCTCGACTTGTCGAAGATTGAAGCACAGAAAGTGGAACTAATGCCCACAGATTTTCATTTCCCGGCGTTCCTGCAAGGTGTCGCAGAAATGTGTCGCATCCGAGCTGAACTAAAGGGAATTCACTTTCATTTTCCATCAAGCCCCGAACTGCCGATCGGGATTCGTGCGGATGAAAAACGCTTGCGACAAGTGTTAATTAATCTTTTAAGCAACGCTATTAAATTTACAGATGAGGGCACTGTTACTTTTATAGTCAGTTTTGCCACCGAAGAAAAAATTCGCTTTGAAATACGCGATACAGGTACCGGCATTGCACAAGATCAACTCCAAGCTATCTTTCAGCCCTTCGAGCAGGTAGGAGATCGCAGGCGGCAGACGGAAGGTACGGGATTGGGACTGGCAATTAGCAAAAGGATTGTAGAACTAATGGGCAGTACCATTCAGGTTCAAAGTGAGATGAATGTTGGAAGTATTTTCTGGTTTGATGTCAATCTATCTCAAGCCGATGAATGGGTGAAAACATCTCAAATCGACCATCGCGGGCAGATTATCGGCATCAAACACCGCCAACCTAAGATTGTGGTTATTGATGACAAATGGGCTAACCGTTCGGTAATTAGCAATTTGCTCAGTCCGATCGGCTTTGAGGTGTTTGAAGCGAACGATGGGCTTGAAGGCTGGGAAAAAATTATAGAGGTGCAGCCAGATTTAATTGTTACCGACCTATTAATGCCAGAACTAGATGGCTTCGAGGTGATTAAGCGGGTTCGAGAATCGGAAAATTTCAAAGACATAATCATTATTGTGTCTTCTGCCAGCGTATTTGAAACCGATCAATACAGAAGTTTAGAAGCCGGAGGCAACACCTTTATTCCCAAACCTATTCAGGCAACAGAGCTCCTGCAAAAATTACAACAGTATCTCGATTTAGAATGGGTTTATGAAGCTAATGAAGAGCCACAGGCGATCGCATCAGACACCGATGAGCTAATTGCCCCGCCTGCTACAGAAATGGAAATGCTATACGAGCTGGCTATGAAAGGAAATTTCCTAGAAATAGTTAAGCAGGCGGTATTACTGGAACAAATAGATCCCCTATACATTCCCTTTGCTAAAAGATTGCATCAAATGGCAAAGGACTTTCAAGACGAAGAGATTTTAACGTTTATTCAGTCCTACAAGTAAGGTTTATGAATTCAGAAATTCAAGCACATGGTACGATTCTTATAGTTGATGACAATTCAGCTAACTTGGGTGTCTTATCTGATGCCTTAAGCCAAGAAGGATTTGAAGTTCGGGTTGCGAAATCTGGAAAGATGGCACTAGAGCGAGTCAAATATGCTCTACCGGATCTAATCTTGCTAGATGTAATGATGCCAGAGATTGATGGATTTGAAACCTGTCGTCGATTACAGGCTAATCCAGAAACTAAACAGATTCCCATTATATTTATGACTGCGCTCTCGGATACGGCTAATAAAGTTGAGGGGTTTAAGCTTGGGGCTGTAGATTATATTACCAAACCTTTCCAACAGGAGGAAGTATTAGCTCGCGTAAAGCTGCATTTAAAGCTTCATGTTTTAACTGAGAAATTAGAAGAAAAAAATACATTATTGGAGCAAAAAATTTTAGAAGTTAGCCAAGCCTATGAAGATTTAAAACAACTGCAACTTAAGTTAATTCAAAGCGAGAAGATGTCCGGCTTAGGGCAAATGGCGGCTGGGATTGCTCATGAAATAAACAACCCTATAAATTTCATCTCTGGCAATCTGGGTTATGCCCAAGAGTACGCTCACAACTTACTAAAAATAATACATCTCTATCAAGAAGATTATGTAAATCCCACCCCTCGGATTCAAGCAGCAATGGATGAAATAGAACTGGAATTTGTGGAGGAAGATTTTATCAAAGTTCTTAACTCAATCAACTTAGGAACGCAGCGCATCCAGGAGATTGTTAAGTCTATGCGAATCTTTTCTCGCCTAGATGAGGCAGAGGTGAAATCTGTAAATATTCATGAAGGAATTGATAGTACACTCACCATCCTGCATCATCGTTTAAAAGCCAAACCAGAGCATCCTGAGATTGAATTAATAAAAAAGTACGGTCAGCTTCCACCAGTAGAATGCCATGCCGGACAATTAAATCAAGTGTTCATGAATATTATTTCCAATGCCATTGATGCTTTAGAAGAATCGAATCAGCAGCCTTCCTTTGCAGAAGTTAAACAACACAAGAACCGCATTCAAATTGCTACAAAAGTAATTGATGAGAATTGGGTGGCTATTCATATTAGTGACAACGGTCGGGGAGTTTGCGAAAGTTTAAAGCCGAAACTATTTGACCCTTTTTTTACCACGAAACCTATCGGTAAAGGAACTGGGTTGGGGCTATCTATCAGTTACCAAATTATCGTTGAAAAGCATGGGGGCAGATTATACTGCCAGCCTGGATTAGGAAAGGGAATAGAATTCGTCATTGAAATTCCAATTCGGCCACAAGCTAGTCAAGCTGCTTAGTTTCCCGGTGCAATGTGTCTTAGGAACTTTGGTTAATTTCTCGCCGATAGCGGGGACGACAAGGTGTTCCGGTGCAAACAAAGCTAGCTGGCATATTTTTAAATACGCTACTGCGAGCTCCGATTAAAGCGTTAGCACCGGTTTCGACACCAGGGCCAATGAAGCAGTCGGCGGCAATCCAAACGCCGTTATTAATGATCACAGGTGCTGTGATTAAGCCAAAGGCTGGGTCTTGAGGGTCATGAGTGCCAGTGCAGAGGTAGCTTTTTTGAGAAATGACGCAGTGTTTGCCGATCGCAATTCGATCGAGACTGTACAATACAACATCATCTCCGATCCAACTGTAATCGCCGATGGCAATTTTCCAAGGATAGGTAAAACGAGCCGTGGGACGAATGATCACACCCCGACCTATTTTCGCTCCAAATAACCGCAGCAAGCCGCTTCTGATGCCGTTAAAAGGGTGTGGAGTGAGAGGAAATGCGATCGCCTGCACCAACCACCAAAGCAAAATTAGCCAAGTAGGCTTTCCTCGATCGAACTTTGATTGATCGTACTTCCGCAAATCAACCAAAGATTCGCCTGTCAAAGTATTTGCGTGATTGTCGCTAATTGGACGATCGTTTATTTGAGAATTTGGGGAATTTGCGATCGAATTTTCCGGATCTTGGTGCGGATTTGGTATATAATCGGTCATTGATAGTTAATTTAATGTTTAATTTTAAATCGAGTTTAACCTTAAGGACTGCTGCATGACATTTCTAGTTAGGGACAATTTTGACTCGGAAAACGCCAAGGATATCGCACAATGCGAGAATACAAATCCCAGAATTGGCAAAGTGCGACTTTTACAAACAGCATTGGTACTGCTTAGCAGCTTTTTTGTAGCAGAGTTAATCGCCGCACTTAATTCTCATAGTTTGTCCCTATTAGCAGATGCGGGTCACGTTTTTTCAGATGTAGCAGCTTTAGCAATAACTTTGACAGCGACTTGGTACTCATCAGTCAAACGCAAAAGTAAATCCGTAGATTGTGCGATCGAATTGAGATCGGATACTATTGTTAAGAACAGGCAAGATGCCTGTTCCACAAACAGTGAGTCTTCTAGTGGGGTGGGCATCGGCACTATTGTTAAGAATAGGCAAGATGCCTGTGAAGCGAACAGTGAGTCTTCCTGTGGGGTGGGCATCCTGCCCGCCCGCCCAGAAATTATTGCTGCTTTAATTAATAGTATCAGTTTAGTTGCGATCGCCCTTTGGATTGCAGCAGAGTCGATCGCCCGTTTGCAGTCCCCAACCCCCGAAGTAGAAGGACTCCCGATGTTAATTACCGCCATAGTCGGTTTAAGCATCAACTCGATTAATGCTTGTTGCTTGCATTCCTGCTGTCACGGTGACTTGAATCTCAAAAGCGCGTTTCTGCACGCAGTCGCCGACATATTTTCATCGGTTGGAGTAATTTTAGCGGCGATCGCCGTGGCGTGGCTGCACTGGAATTGGGCTGACGGCTTAATTAGCTTGCTGGTCTCGGCATCAATTATTTTATTAACCCTACCATTGCTAATAGAAAGCATCCAATTGCTGCTAGGAAAAGTATCAGCAATATCCGCAAGTCAACAGCCTTGTGATTGCGAAAAAGTGAGCGCAGAAAAATTGCTTTTTCCATCCCTCGAAGAACTTATTAAATGAAAATGTCTCAAGCCACTCGGTATGGGCTGGCTTTCCTAATTCCCAATTCCCAACTACCAATTCCTAATTCCCACTTCCCCCATGCCTCCAAAATATTAAGGCAATTTCACTTCTGTCTCCTGAGTGATAACTACTGGTGGCGACAGAGTAGGCTCAGGTTCTGCCACATTCAACTGACCGCCACAACAACGCAACTCGTAAAGCTTTGCATTAATTTGATACTCATATTGACTCAATAGCCTTGCATAAATATAGCCAGCTTTTCCATCTAAAAAGCCGAGCTGAATGAAGTAAAATAAAATAAATCTGAGCATTGGTTTAAAAGGCAGCCGCACCCAAACTTTTTTGAGAAAGCGTTTCCGCTGCACTGCATCTCCAAATAAGTGAGCGCCAATAGTGCCGCTGTCGTCGCGCCCTTCAATAATATTGTAATAAACGCGAGCTTCCCAATTAGAATAGCGGTTGTGCCGTTCTATCCAGTGAAATAAATCGCGGTAATCCTCGTGGATCATGTCAGTTTTTAAGTAGCCGACTTGACCGGCTAAAATGACGTGTTCGTGAACTTCGTTGTCCCCAGTATTGGGAACGGATTCAGTGCCGAGATTTTCGTAACGGCCTTTTTGATGCTTGAACAAACGCAAATTCCAGTCGGGATATCGGCCGCCGTAACGCAGCCACTGACCTAAAAAGAAGACTTTGCGGTTGAGGTAGTAGCCGTCAAAATTGGGGTCTTCGATCGCCTGCGCGATTTCGTCCCAAAGTTCCGGCGGAATGCGCTCGTCGCAATCGACAATTAATACCCATTCGTTGCGAAAAGGCAGATTGTCCAAAGACCAATTTTTCTTTTTCGGCCAGCGGTTGTCAAAGTAAAACTGTACTACTTTTGCGCCGGTGCTGATGGCAATTTCTACCGTGCGATCGCTGCTTTGGGAATCAACCATGAAAACTTCATCCGCCCTAGCAATGCTGGCCAGACACGCTGGTAGATTAAGTTCTTCGTCTTTTGCCGGAATGAGAACTGAAACCGGAATCTTGGATGAACTAGATGTCATAATCGAGTGCTTGAACCTGAATGCGGTCGAGTTTTTTGTGGATGAAGTGCGATCGGCACAGCAGGGCCGACGACTTGAGCAGCGAGGGATATTGCCTATAGCCTAATGCCTGCTGGTCGATTTCGGTGCAAAAATCACGCCGCGGATGGCTGCGATCAAATAACCGATTTGACCCCAGGCAAAAACGAAATTTTCAAAACGCAGCCCTGGATCTCTAATATATTTAAAAGACTTCCAGACACCCCTCAAGATTCTTTCACCCCCCCGCCCAAGCTGAGCAATACCGGCTCGATCGGACAATTGTTCGCGATAACACTCGCTGATGCCTTGCCACCACCCGCGCTCTAGAAACCAAGCTTTGTTGAGCCTTTCTGTCGCGACATGGTGAAGCACCAGGGCCTCCGGTAGATAAACTACTTGCCAACCTAACTCTAAAGCTAATTCTGTGGCCCGCAACTCTTCATTTGACAGCAACTTTTTGCCGACTCTACCGAGTTTGACATCGAAGCCGCCAATTTGTTCGAGAAAAGCGCGCCGGATTGAGTAGTTTACACCCCTGGGAGTCAAACCGGCAGCAGTCACGTACAGGCAAGTGTCGCCTAAATCGTATGCTCCCAAGTTCTGGGCTAATCCCGGTGACAGCCATTCGGGCGGGCTGACTCCAGAAGGCCAGAGCAAATTGACTTTGCCACCAGCTACGGCGAGTTTTTGATTGCTTTGATAAGCGCTGTGCAGCACCCTAAGCCAATTCGGCTCAGCAATAGCGTCGTCGTCGAGATAAGCTAATATTTCGCTGCGAGCTTGCTTAGCGCCGGTGTTCCGGGCTACTGACAGACCGATTTCGGGTTCCCAGACGTACTTGAGGCGGCCATCACCCTGTCTTGCTTCTACCACCTCGCGGGTGCGCGAAATCGAACTTTCGGGGCTGGCATAATCGCTAGAAGCGTTATCCACTACTACTACTTCAAAGTTGTCGGGAAAATCCTGTACCAGCAAGCTGTCGATCGCCCCACCTAAATAGGCGGCGCGATTGTGGGTGCAAATAATCGCTGATATCTGAGGACGATCTGGCATAAATAACAGCTTGGGAAATACGGGGGTTCTCGATCGACTTACTCTGATCTTGTCTCATCAATGCTATTATCGCTTAAAAAGCATTTGGTAGTTGGCCGTTTAAATCATAATTGGTAATTGCTAATTGGGAATTGGCAATTGGGAATTATGTTTAATCCTTTGTATGTGACCCCGCCCAAAGAAGGGAGACAAGCCCGCAACATTAGTCGTGAGCAGCCCAAAAATTTTAACCAAACTTCAATCTCCCCAAATCATTTGTTGTGGAGTAAATCTAAAATCTAAAATCTAAAATCTAAAATCGACTGACTAATGACTAACTCAGAACCTACCAGATCGAGACAATTAATCTTAGTAACTGGGCCGGCCCGAAGCGGCAAAAGTGAATGGGCCGAAACTCTGGCGGCGGGTTCGGGAAAACAAGTAATCTATGTGGCTACCGGTCAGGTTGATGAAACGGATTTGGAGTGGCTGCGTCGCCTCGAACAGCACCGAAATCGCCGTCCTGTTGATTGGGCAACTCTAGAAGTGCCGATCGAATTATCGGCAGTTGTGCGGGCCAGCAAGCCGTCGGATTGCTTGTTGATTGATTCCCTGGGAACTTGGACGGCGAATTTTTTGGAACAAGAAGCTGCTGTTTGGGCTACTACGCAGCAAGATTTGCTCGCCTGTTTGAAGTCGGCGGCGGCTGATGTAATTTTGGTAGGGGAAGAAACCGGATGGGGTGTTGTGCCTGCTTATCCGGCGGGGCGGCTGTTTCGCGATCGTCTCGGTACTCTCGTGCGCCACATCGGGGCGATCGCCGATACTGTTTATCTCGCCACCGGAGGTTACGCCTTGAATCTCAGCGCTTTGGGTACGCCGCTGCCGCCTTTGAAAAATTAACACTATGGGGATCGATCGACAAGGGAGAAAAAATATCGGTTTCCCGAACGACAATTTTAAGTTAAAATCAGGTATGATTTTAACTTAGATTGACAACTCAAGAGTCATATAAATTAGTCAAAAAACCTAATTTATAGGGGTAAAGCCCAACAATTTGACATGAGGAATAGCCGAATTTTGAAATTATGTAAAAGCTAAAATATCTCTTAAGAAAGAGTGCTAATTTCAAATTAAAACTCTAAAATAATCAATTAGTTGAAGGGTTGACTAAAAGTTATGGCATCAGATAGTGAAGTAAGAAAATATATTGCTTACTGGTTTCAGTTAGGCAAAAAAGTATTAATTCGCAACGGTTCCGAAGCGCTGCTGCCCAAATCGGTAAATGCGGGCGATCGCTACAGCCAGGAATTTGAAGACTGCTGGCAAAAAATCATCTCCCGCGACAGCGGAGACTGTTACCTCGACGGCACAAACGAAACAATTGCCAAACTGCTGACACCAGCTTGGGAAATCAGTCCCTGCGCGCGCTGCGCTATGCCCGTAGTGTTCCAACAAACCGGAATGCCCCCGGAGTTCTGTCCCTGTAACGACTTACCGAACTGGCCCGATACCGAAATGCCCCAACCTCGATCGCCCGTCAGCAGCCAATCGCAACTCTCAGGCATTCGCGATCGACTCCAAAGATCCAGCGGCGAGTAAGTATATATAAGAAGGAAGAAGGGTGTTCTTCCTTAAATTGTTACAATATATTTACAATGCTTCACACTAGGTCTGATTTATGAATGTCAAGACAGTATCGCCAGCCTCCCCGCAAACTAATGTAAATTCAGGGACTCAGGCTGTACTAAGCAATCTCCAAGATGCAAACACAATTCCCCTGCAAGCAGTACCAGTATCATTAGAGACAGAGGTCGTAACGGACGATCGGCTCAAATCAGCCAGAGACATAGCTTTCGAGTTGGCCGGAGATGCTGTTCGGTACGATCCAGTGGCGATCGCAGCCCTGTACCGAAATCGACCTCTACAAGTCTGGGGAAGGCTGTCGAGCGTTGTTTGGACATTTTTTAGCTTTGCCTTCAGTGTATGGTTCGACGGGAAAACAGGTCGTACCGCCACCAACGAAAAGCGCCGCGCCGTCCGACTGCGAGAAATTCTGGGTCAACTCGGCCCAGCTTTCATCAAAATCGGACAAGCACTCTCAACACGCCCCGACTTAGTACCGCCAGTATATTTAGAAGAACTAACAACGCTGCAAGACCAATTGCCAGCATTTCCGAACGAAGTAGCATATCAATTTATCCAAGAAGAATTGGGCGCCCACCCCAAAGACATCTACGCAGAAATCAGCCCCGATCCGATCGCAGCAGCATCTCTCGGACAAGTCTACAAAGGCAAACTCAAAACCGGAGAAACAGTCGCAATCAAAGTCCAGCGACCGGGTTTAGCCGAAAACATCGGCTTAGATATTTACATCCTGCGGCGCGTTGCAGTTTGGGCGCAAAACACCTTCAAAATAATTCGCAGTGACCTCGCAGCAATTATGGACGAGTTGGGCGAGCGCATTTACGAAGAAATGGACTACACCCACGAAGGTCAAAATGCCGAACGGTTTGCCCAACTATACGGCCACATCAAAGACATTTATGTTCCCAGCATCTACTGGGAATATACCCGCCGCCGCGTCTTAACAATGGAGTGGATCACCGGCATCAAACTTACGAATTTAGAGGCCGTTAAAGCTCAAGGAATCGACGCTCCTTACTTAATTGAAGTGGGGGTGCAATGCTCTCTCAGACAACTCCTAGAACACGGTTTCTTTCACGCTGACCCCCATCCCGGCAATCTTTTGGCAACTCCTGACGGTCAATTAGCTTATCTCGATTTCGGGATGATGAGCGAAGTGAAACCTTATCAGCGATACGGCTTGTTGGAAGCTGTGGTGCATTTGGTGAACCGCGACTTTGAAGGTTTAGCAAAAGATTATGTCAAGTTGGAGTTTTTAACGCCAGATACCGATTTGACGCCAATTATTCCGGCTTTGGCGGGCGTATTTAACAATGCTTTGGGTGCTAGCGTTGCCGAACTCAATTTCAAAAGCATTACTGACGAACTTTCGGCGGTGATGTACGAATATCCTTTCCGGGTTCCAGCTTACTATGCTTTGATTATTCGATCGCTCGTTACCTTAGAAGGGATTGCCATTAATGTCGATCCAGAATTCAAAGTGTTGAGCAAAGCCTATCCTTACGTTGCAAAACGGCTGTTGAGCGACCCCGCACCGGAATTGAGAGCATCCCTGCAAGATTTGCTGTTCAAACAAGGCGAATTCCGCTGGAACCGCTTAGAAAACTTGCTCAACAATGCCCGCGAGAGCGACGATTACGATGTCAGCAAAATCTTGAACCAAGCTTTAGAATATTTATTTTCCGAAAGAGGAGATTTCATTCGCGATCGTATTGTCCTCGAATTAGTCAAAAGTCTCGACACACTTTCCAGCAACGCTTTTGCTAACGCCAAAGCAGTCGTCGGCGAATGGTTTGGAGTCAAGGCAAATCAACCTGTGGTTTCACCAACTGAACAAAAAAACCTAGAACACATCAAACGGATTTGGGATATTTTGCAATCAACTCCCGGTTTTGACGGGACGAAAGTATTGCAGCTACTTCCGCAGTTGTTGGTGAAACCGGAAGTGCAGAATATGGGGCAGAAAGTAGTCGGCGGTTTAGCTCAAAGAGCAGTTGCTAGGGTTATTCGCGAGTTTTTGCTTTCGCAGGAACCGGATGCGATTCCCGTGAATGGAAGCTACCCTAAAACTTCGCCTCAGTTGTCTTTACCTGCGGCGAAGTAGTTATATCATGTCAGGCGAATTGACCATAATTCCTGTAGGGGCGGGTTCACCAATATCTACAATAGAAACGAGAGATTCTGTAAACCCGCCCCGGCTTTTGAGCGTGGTCGATCGACCATGATATTAAATTGGGAGATTGGGATTTTTTGACCGCAGATATTAGCAGATAAACACAGATGAACGCAGATGAAATGTCGTCTGCGTTCTTTTAATTAAGCTTAAATCCTTTAGCGGCTAATTGTTGGCGGAGACTTTGAATCATTACGCGATCGAGAGTATTTTCACTACTCTTGGTACTAGATTGGCGCTGTTGTTCAATATATGCTGTACGCTTTTGAGATAAGTCGCGGATGGTCTTTTTAATCGCTTCTCTTTCGGTTTTCTTTCCAGCAACATATGCTCTCTTTTCTGTTAGCGTCATCCCTCGCATGATTTCTGGTAAATTATCATCTGATATTGCCTCTAGTTTAACTGTGCCGTTTTCGAGAGCATCGAGCAAGTCCCAAGAAGCATTATCATAGTATTCAGAAGCTTTGGACGCACTACGCAAAACCCTATTGCTGCCAGCATTACTATCTTCAACTGCTTGACGTTGTTGTCCTATTATTCCTTCTCTACCGTAAGGAATGTAGGTTTGATTTAGTTTAGTATTTCAAGTAGAAATCTCGTCGTCGTAAGGGGACTTGATTACCACAATTTGTTGGTTTTGATTAATGTTGAAGCTACTGCCTTTTGCTAAGGAATGAGAATTAAATAACTTCCACTCTTGAAAGTGGGATGGGCCTAAGAGCCCATCCAAAAAGGACGGGCGGGACGCCCATCCCACAAACTTGTGGAAGTTATTTAATTCTCATTCCAAAGATCGATCGCCCCTCAAGCCTTTTTGTTCTTTCTGTTTATTTATCAGGGTGAGCTCGGTAGTTTTATGCAAAACTCTCCAGTTTTTTTGGTCGAGTTTGGCAAAGACTGCGTGGAAGTACGGAACCACGGGTGTTTTGGGGATTTAAGGGCGATCGAATAACGCGCTTTCCCAGAATCCGGCGGGGAATGAATTCCCCGCCTCATAGCGAAAGTCCTCTCAAAGAGGACTGGTAAATTCTTCAGTCGGCGACCGACGACTTTCGCTTTGAGGCTCTTGTTTCAACAAGAGCCGGAGTTCGGGATTGCGAGATAGCCGGATTGCGCGATCGATCTGCTTGTTAACACTAAAGATCGATCGCCCCTCAAGCCTTTTTGTTGTTCCTGTTTATTTATCAGGGTGAGCTCGGTAGTTTTATGCAAAACTCTCAAGTTTTTTTTGATAAAGTTTGACAAACACTGGTGAGATTACGGAACCACGGGTGTTTTGGGGATTTAAGGGCGATCGAATAACGCACTGGTGGTCAGAAACCGGGTTTTTCGCAGAAGACTTCGTTACAAACCTGCATAAATCGCAAAAACCCGGTTTATGCAGGTTTTGATGCGTCTTAACAAAAATTCACATCTAATTCAACTGCCCAATCCACCGCACAGCAAGACTTTCAACCATCCTCTGAAAAAAATTTCTGAATTTCGCATAAATTCCTCCAACTTACCCTGATAAATAAATGTAGGAACAAAGTTGCGGCCGCACTTAACTATGACTGATAAATCCAACCCCTCCGAGGGGGAAGACCACTTATCCGACGAAACCGATGCTGTTGGGTGCTCAGTAAAATCGGAAAAGTTCGATCGAGATCCCGCACACCAGCAAATCGTCGAACTCGTCACCAAAGCTTGCCAGCAGCCCCCCGGCAGTATCAGGCGAAGTCGTTTCTTGAATCAACTAATTCGAGAGATTATCAAATCCGGCAAACTCTGGAAACCAAAAACACCTTACTATGAAGAGGCATTGCAAGAAACCTGGATCTATCTCAATCGAAATTTATGTGAAGCTACCACAGCAAAACGACCTTACGATCCCGAAGAAAGCCTGATTACTACTTGGTTAAATAGCTATCTCGAAAGGCGGCTTTTTGATTGTCGTCTGGCCCCAATAAAAGAAAGTGAGACACCAAACCGCCGTCGAATAGCGTCCTCAGAAGGAAAACAAGACAAAGAAACCATCAATCCCATTGACTATCTCGCCGCCGATTATGATGTAAGTTTCTATTTGGACGAACTTCTCGCATGGATAGAAACCGATCCAAATAACGAGTTAAAAAGCAGACACGTTAGAGGCAAACCGCAGATAAATTGTCAAGTTTTATTGCAGCGAAAATGTTTGTACGGTCAAAGTCTTAAAGAACTCGCCAAAGAGTTTGGCTGCGCCCATTCTACTTTATATCAATTGTTCAACAATGACTGCCGTCATCTGCTGCAAAAATTTTGCGAAGACCAAGGATATCAAACTTTAAATATACCAGGAGTGTACCCAAACAATGAACCATAACAACCTTTGGGAAATCGAATCTTTGCCAATGCCAATTACTCAGAAGGCACTGCAAGTTGCTCAGCAGTTTGCCACCCAACAGCGCCACCCGCAAAGGCACGAGCAAGTTTATCTCAATACTTTGGCAGTGCTGGCAGTTCGCGATTATCTAAAAATCATCGATATTGAGACTGACTTGACTGAATGCGATAGCTGGAATCCCGTAATTCGCCTGTTTGCAGATGCGGGAGATTTGTATGTTAAAGGATTGGGAAAAATCGAATGCCGTCCAATTAAAAATCGACCTCAAACTCAAGAAACTGGCAACCAGAATTCATCGGCACATCCGCCTGAGATTTGCCCAGTGCCTGTGGAAGCAAGGGCAGAACGCATCGGCTATATTGCAGTAGAAATTGATGAGGAGGAAAAGGAAGCGAGATTGCTTGGTTTTTCTCCCAATGCGGATGCGGGGGAATTAGTATTGAGCGAATTGCATTCCCTGGATGATTTTTTAGGGCATCTAGAACATTTGTTGGAATCTAAAATTAACCTCAGTCAGTGGTTTATGAATGTATTTACGGCTGATTGGCAGCCTTTTGAAGCGGTATTTAACCAGCAGACACAAACTTCTCAGGTGGAGATTCAAAATCCCGTTGAATCTCAGTTAGGCAATTGGTGGCAAAATTTTGTAGACAGATGTTTGCAGCAATTGGATCGAGGTAAACAAAATTTAAAAAACTTGATTTCTCCTGACGAAACCCCCAGTTTTGCATTACGAGGAGGTGGAAATTCGAGAGAAGAATCTGCGTTACAAGGCAGTCAAAGTAGCATCAATAGGTTTCCCGAAGCCGATGTCACGCGGGCTAAGTTGATTGACTTGGGAATGCGGCTGGGAAGGACAACGGTGGCTTTGTTGGTGGCGATTGCTGAAGAGAGCGATCGCACTGTCAGAGTTCACGTTCAACTGCATCCGGCGATCGGAGAACGTTACCTGCCCCAGAATATTAAACTTTCCTTAATCTCCGACATCGGTAAAAATCTAACCGAGTCACAATCAAGGATTCAGGAGAGGTACATTTTGCTGAAGGATATTGAGGTCGATCGAGACGAGAGTTTTAGTATTCGAGTAGCTTTAGATGATTTCAGCGTCACAGAAAATTTTGTGGTATGATATCTCGATTAACTCTACTCGCGTCTAATTTATGAGCTTAAGATTTATCTTGGGTTTAGGGATTGGGGATTTACACAAGGGTTTTCCCGACATCACAGGGGAGTTTCAAGAAAACCAAACAACAGTTCATAAATTTAAAGGAAGTTTGCCACCAGCCCCGGAAGTTGATGATCTGCAAAAAAGATGGCAACTTATTTGTCGTGCGGGAAAATCTAGCAACATCCTTTCTAGAATTAAAGTTAAGGCTACAGGGACAACCAATATTTGTGAAGATAATCCTCAATTGATCTATCAATATTTGAATGAATCTATGAGGCTGTGGCTGAGTAGTGAGGAGTTTTATGCGGGAATTGAGGAAAATTTTAGAAATGTAGTCGATGCGTTTGGTGGTCGAGATCGGTGCTTTGAAGTATTTCTCGAAATCAAAGATTCGGAAAATTGGCATCTGCCTTGGGATGCGTGGAAATTTCGCGAAGATTACAAAAACTGTGAAATAATTAAAAGTCCGTCCCAGTATAGAAAAGCTCTCAAAAAGGTAACTACAGGCGGAATGCCTCTGCCTTCGCGAGGTAGAATTTTATGTGTCTCCGGTAATAGTGACGGACTCGATCTGAAACAAGATGAGAAAAGTCTTCAAATGTCTTTTGGCGATCGCTGCAAGTTAGAATTTATGCAACAGCCAACACCGGAAAAGCTACGCGAGAAGTTGTTAGAGGATGAAAAAAATTGGCAGATTTTATATTACGGCGGGCATAGCAATAGCAATGCTGTCAATGGATGGCTGCATATTAATGAAGCAGATTGCGATAATACTGTCACAATAGACTATTTAAAAGAGGGGTTGGAAAAATCAATTTTTCAAGGATTGGAGTTGCTAATTTTAAACTCGTGTTCTAGCCTCCAATTGGCAGCAGATTTAGTAGCTGGAGGCTTGCCTTTACCGTCAATGATTGTGATGCGTGCGCCGATACCAGATAAAATTGCTCACGATTTTGTTAAGTCTTTATTCGGATATTTAAGCAAAGAATATCCTTTGTTTTTAGCAGTACGAAAAGCTAAGGATTATTTACAGAAATGGGAATCTCAGTTTCCCGGTGCGAGTGCGATACCAGTGCTCTGTCAGCAGCCAACTTTTGATGGGTTGACTTTACTGCAATTAAAGCGCGATCGCCCTTTGATGGCTGCTGCGGATGATGTGGTGGACGATCGCCCAAACAACGATATCTCTATTTTTATTTCTAATTTGATGCAGCGCCTGGGAATCGGTTTAGCTACTACCGCTAGCAGTTATATGTTAATGGGCCCGATACTTGCCCCAGTTGCTAATCAAATTGGCATGGAAAACCACCGTCAAAATAAACCTTTAATTGCGAAAAAATTCTACAAATTAGCAAGTTTAATTAACCTTAATTATGCACAGCCTTACTATAATTTAGCTATGTTGTGCGACGAATTGAATGACGATCGCGGTGCGTTAGAGGCCATGCAAAATGCTGTATTGCGAGGACTTCCTGATGCTTCTGCTCAAATATCTAAATTATTCATTCGCAAGGATAAACATCAAGCAGCTTTAAAGGCGATCAACCTTTGTTTAGAACACGCTAAATACGACGGTGTAAAAGCTGCTTGTATCAAAAATCGTGGCTGGATACGGTTTAAAGAACAGCAGTATGACGATGCAGAGATAGATTTTCAAACAGCAATTGGATTGACAGACAATAGCCCGGAATCTCACTGTTTTTTAGCACGGGTTATGGAAACTAAAGGTAAGCCCCATGAAGCGTTAGAACACTGGGAAAAAACGATTAAATATTCTAAATCTAGCGTACCAGAACAAGAGCAATGTATCCAAAGTGCTAAACAACATTTACGAATAAAAGGAAATATCAAGTGAAAATCAGGATTGCAGTTTCTATAGCTTTAAGCTCGATCGCAACTACCGCACTAGCAGCCAGTAACAGAATATCCAACGGACTGATTATCCATAGTAGCGGGGAAGTTGCGATCGAGCGCCAAAACGGGCTAATTGTCCGCCCTACCAGCGGTACGCCGATTTATCCGGGAGACACACTGCGAACAGCACAAAACGCCCAACTGACGCTGCAATGTGCAGATTTGGGAATTAAGTCGATCGCAGGGAGTGAAAATCAATTGAATAGCTGTTTGTTAGCCAAGGAAAAGTCGAAAGCTGATTGCAGCGCCGACTTGATTAAATGTCCCGATCGCGGCGACGGTAAAATTGCTTGGAATAGCGCGCCCATTCCTTATATTATCAGTCCACGGCGGACAAAATTGCTCGACAGCAAGCCAATTTTGCGGTGGAATCCGGTTGCTGGTGCTACTAGCTATAAGTTGAGCCTCCGGGAAAATGGAGCGAAATTAAACTGGGAAATGACTGTTAACGGTACTGAAGCTGTGTATCCGGGGGAACCGGCGCTGAAACCGGGTGTTAGGTACCGATTGATTGTCGAGGCGAATACGGGTGTTTCTTCAGAAAGTGCTGTTGGGGAGGGGGATATCGAGTTTAGCTTGCTGGATGAGACTGAGGTGGAAAGGGTGAAAAGTGAGGTTGGGGCGATCGACAAACAAGTACCTAACGAAAACGCCAAAAAATTAGCCATTTCTAGCGTTTATCTTAACACAAACTTGATAGCCGAAGCAATAGAAATTTTAGAAAATATACAAAAAGCCGGAGTGGAAACACCGCCAATTAATCGAGCCTTGGGCGATATGTATCTGGAAAAGCTACAACTGGTTCCCCAGGCAGAAGTCTACTATTCCAAGGTCATTAATACGGCGAAACCAGACGATATTGAGGAGTTGACAGCCGCTCGATACGGATTGGGGCAAGTTCATTCAGCGATGAGAAATAATCTGGAAGCTATGAAATATTTGCGAATGGCAAAAGATGGATATACAACCTTGGGAGATTTGCCAATGGTGGAAAAGGTAGAGAAGCAATTGCGAGATTTGCAAAGGAGGGAACAGAGGAAATAATAAATTGTTCATGAATGTACGATCCTAAAAACAGAATTCGTAGGGGCGGGTTCACCAGGGATTTTGTCACCCACAAATAATCTTTATAAACCCGCCCCCACCCAACCAATAACCCCAAATAACATCAATTCGTAGGGGCGGGTTCACCAGGGATTTTGTCACCGACAAACAATCTGTAAAAACCCGCCCCACCCCACCAACAACCCCAAATAACATCAATTTAATGGTTAAATTCAATGAATTATTAATATTTGGGTGTGGTGGGGGCGGGTTTTTACGCTCCGTTGTTGGGTGTCATATATTTCGGTGAACCCGCCCCGTAAGGATTGTGATATAATATTCGGTATTTTATTGATTGCAAAAAAAAAATATGAAATACAATCCCCATATCCATCATCGCCGTTCTATTCGTCTACCAGGATATGATTATAGCCAACCAGGTGCATATTTTGTGACAATTTGTATCTGGCAACGTCAGTGTTTATTAGGTGACATAGAACAAGGGAATATGCTATTAAGCCGTTACGGTGAAGTGGTTAACTTTAATTGGTTTAACCTCAAGACAGTATATCCTCATGTTGAATTAGATTCTTTTGTTATTATGCCGAATCATATTCATGGAATTATCCTTATAAAAAATCAGGATCAACGTCACGGCTTATCGGAAATTGTGAGAGGCTTGAAAACATTTTCTTCCAGTCGGATAAATCAACTGCGTCATGTTTCAGGAATCTATGTATGGCAAAGGGGTTATTATGAACATATTATTCGCGATGAGACAACGTTTGCAAAAATTCAGGAATATATTATCAACAATCCGTATAAGTGGGAAACCGATGAAATGCACCCATCTAAAAAATTTTACAATTCCAATAAAGTTAATATTAAATTAGATAACAAAAATGTATTGTCAATGAATTTACGTTCCTGAAAATGTAGGGGCGGGTTCGCCAGAATTTTACTCACCCACAAATAATCTTTATAAACCCGCCCCCACCCAACCAATAACCCGAAATAACATCAATTTAATGGTTAAATTCAATGAATTATTAATATTTGGGTGGGGTGGGGGCGGGTTTTTAATATCCGTCGTTGGGTGTCATATTTTTCGGTGAACCCGCCCCTACAGGATTGTGATATTATATTTATTGGTTGATGAATTTATGAGCATCATAACATCTACTAACAACACCATGAAATCAACACCCAAAAAATCCCGTTTTTTCCTCACCTTCCTCTCATTCACCACCTTAGCAATGTGGGAAATAGGACTTTTCGGCCCATCCCAAACAGCCACAGCCCAAATTACCCCCGCAACCGACGGAACCAATACTCAAATTACTCCCAGCGGCAACCAATTCAACATCAACGGCGGCCAACAATCCGGCGACGGTGCAAATCTCTTTCACAGTTTCCAAGAATTTGGTTTAACTCAAGGGCAAACTGCCAATTTTATATCAAATCCTAATATCCGCAATATTTTAGGGCGAGTTGTCGGCGGCGATGCTTCGCTAATTAACGGATTAATTCAAATAACGGGCGGCAATTCCAATTTATTTTTAATGAATCCGGCGGGGATTGTTTTCGGAACAAATGCCAGTTTGAACGTGCCTGCTGCTTTCACTGCGACTACTGCGACGGGCATCGGTTTTGGCAATAATTGGTTTAGTGCGGGTGGTACTAATAATTATATTCAATTAGTCGGAAGTCCTAATAGTTTTGCTTTTACAAATACGCAACCGGGAGGAATTGTCAATTTAGGCAATTTGGCAGTGGGACAAGGGCAAAATTTAACTTTATTGGGCGGCACGGTTTTGAGTACGGGACAACTTTCTGCACCGGGGGGAAATATTATTGTGGCGGCGGTTCCCGGCGAGAGTTTAGTCAGAATTAGTCAACCGGGAAATCTGTTGAGTTTGGAGATTCAGCCGCAATCTGTAGCGGGCAGTTTGCCTCAAAATTGGGTGTTGCCAGTTGCATCTTTGCCGCAGTTGTTGACTGGTGGCGGGGGAAGTGCAACGGGGGTGACAGTCAACGCTGGAGGGCAAATAGAATTAACAGGTTCTGGTTTGCAGGTAGAGAATGGAGATGTCGCTGCTAAAGAAGTAACTGCGGAGACTGCAACGCTGTCAGCTAATCGCAATTTGACATTAGTTGAAAGTCTGTTGCGTACAACTGGCGATTTAAATTTGCTGGCTAACGATACAGTGCGGGTGCGCGATAGTGTGGCAAATCCGTTTGTGGCTAATGCTGGCGGAAATCTCTACATTCAGGGAAATCAAAGTATCGATCTTTTGGCGCTAAATCATCTTTCGCAAACGCCATTTGTCAGTGGCGGAAATCTGACTTTAGTGAGTGATGGCATCATATCTACAGATGCTCACTTTAGAAGTGGCAGTAACACATCGATTGTTGATTTATCTGGTCAACCTGCAAATTTTATTAGTCTGTACGATCCAATTTTTACGCAGCCTGATGACTATACTTCTGGGGGTTACACGGGTGCATCTCTCAAGGTAGATACAACTTCGGGTACAGGAAACATTACTTTTACTGGAGATATCAATATTACGAGTGCCGATGCAACTTATGCTGGTGCTTCTCCGGGTACAGATGAATTTATTTTGGGTACTTCGCAAGCGGTAATTTTGCGATCGGGTGGCGACATTAAAGTTGGAATTATTGGCTATTCAGGACCAAGCAATACCCAAGGACCTGTAATTATGCAAGCTGCCGGTAACATTCAAACAGGAAGAATTTCGACAATAGGTATGGGAGGTAATACTGGTTATATATCTTTGAATGCAGGGGGAAATATTTCAACTGAAACGCTTAGCACTCAAGTTGATACTGGTGATAACAGTGGCGCTGATATTACTGTGAATGCAGGTGGCAGCTTTACTTTTACTGGAGGAAATGATGTTTGGAGGGATGGTATACTTACTGGCGGCGCTAGTGGAAGCGGTAATATTATCATTCAAGCGAAAAACGATATCACGATCGGCTGTAATTCTGGCTCTTATTGTTTAAGAAGTTCTAAACCTGAACTCAATAGCCCAATAGGTACTAGAAAGAGCGGTAACGTTACTATCATCAGCGAACAGGGTTCTATTATTTTCCAGGGTTCCTCCTCTATACATACGAGTGACTTTCTCGGCATTCCTGGTTCTATAAATTTACAAGCAAAGGGTAATATTACTTTAAATACGATATTATCATTAAATTATGGCCCTGCACAATCTGATGGTGGAAATATCACTATCACTAGCCTAAATGGCAATATTGAGATTGGAAACATCGAGAGTTCTTCAAACAACGGTAATAAAGGTGGCAATATTACTATGTCTACCAGTGGAAATATTAAAATAGGTGATGTATTAAACTCTGGTAGATTGCAAGGTGGGAGTATGAATTTTACTAGCACTAATGGCAGCATCACTACAGGCATATTAAACTCAACTGGCTCTCAGGTAGGACCCGGGACAATTTTGATTAACGTCAACTCGGAAAATGGAGGCTCGATTATCTTAAATGCAGCTCGCGATATTACCACAGGCAACCTCTATGTTGAGGCGAAGCAAAACGGTGGCCCGATCGCACTTACGAGTAATGCAGGTTCCATAAATACCGGAACGCTCAATGTCACGGGCGCGAGCGCTGCTGGCAATATTACCATTCAAGCCAACACCGGCATCACAACACCGACAACAGGAACCGCGATCGCGGGTACTTCTAGTAACGGCAACGGTAGCAACGTTACTTTATCTACTGTCAGCGGTGACATTAATATAGGTGGCGTGTCAGTATCGGGAATCCAGGGCGGAAATCTTAACTTTACTAACAGCAACGGTACAATTAACATCGGAACGATCGATGTCACGGGCGCGAGCGCTGCTGGCAATATTACCATTCAAGCCAGCACCGGCATCACAACACCGACAACAGGAACCGCGATCGCGGGTACTTCTAGTAAGGGCAACGGTAGCAATGTTACTTTATCTACTGCCAGCGGTGACATTAATATAGGCGATGTATTAGTATCGGGGATACAGGGTGGAAGTCTGAAATTTACTAATAGTAATGGCAATATCAATACAGGTCAGCTATTGACAAGTTATGACGGTTCATCTCCCGATCTTAAAACTAATATAGGCGGCAATGTTAATCTCAATGCTGCGGGAAATATTACTACCAGCGCCATCCGGGCGATCGGCAATCAAGACGGCGGCTCAATAACCTTCAAAAGCGGCGGGGCGATCGACACTACGACAGGAATCATCAATGCGATCGGCGGCAACAACGGCGGCAATATTTCCCTCGAAGCCGCAACCAACATCAGTACGGCAGGAATTGGTAGCGCCCTATTATTAAGCGGGTTCAATGCCAATAGTGGCAATCTTCGCATTCAAAGCGGCGGTAATATCGACACAACAGCAGGCCCAATTATTACCGCTGCGGCAAATGGTAAGGGCGGAGGAATCACCATAAATGCTGGCGGAACAGTTTCGACATCTGATATTAATTCCCGTACTTTCGCTCCCAGTATTACTGTGACTGGTGGCAATATTGATGTCAAGGCAAATGACTCTATTACTGCTAAGGGAAATATCGAAACCAACCGCAATAACATTACTTTTAACGCTCCGGTAACATTAGGTGATAACCTGTCGGTAAAAATTTTAGAAACTGGCGATATTACTTTTCAGTCTACAGTTGACGGGCCTTACAGTCTGACTGTTCAACCCGATGCGGGCAGTGTTGATTTTGGCGATGCTGTGGGCAGTGTCTCTCCCCTCACCAGCGTCAATATTCAAGATGATATCCCCGAAAGTTCCGGTGCAATTAACATTATTACTACGAATAATATTACCGCCAAAAATATTACCTCACCCGCCGGAATTTCTTTGTTTAGTGAGAACGGAGAAATCACCACTAAAAATCTTGATGCGACTTCTCCTAACAATGGCGGCAATATCGCTTTGAATGCTGGAACTAATATTGCTGCGGGCGATATCAATACCTCGTCTGCTGGTGATGGCGGCAGTATCTTGCTCGACGCTACCGGAAGTATTAATGTTGGTAAAATTGACTCTTCGGCGCAGGGGAATGCAGGGAATGTTACGGCTTATAACCGCAGCACTTCTGGCAATATTACTGTGAGTCAAATTGATGCTCAGAGTCAGGGCAGCGGTATCGGTGGAAATGTGGAGATTCTGATGGGAATGTTTTTTCGATCGCTAAATTCGTTCACAGACAGAAACGGCATCAATGCTAGCATTTCTACCGCTGGAAGTCCTGGAGATAGCAGCGGCGGTACTATAATTATCCGCCACGGAGGCGCAGGATTAACGCCGTTTATTGTCGGTGATTCTGCCACAAATGGAACGGCGGGTGCAATTACTAGGGGAAATTCTAATCCTATTCAAACAATTTTGCGGGATAACTCCTATCTTTATACTCACAGACAGGATGTCGATCGCATTCAAATTATCTCCGTGCCGCCGCCAATAGTTGCACCGACACCCGCAGCTACTCCAACGCCGGCAGCTACTCCAACACCCGCACCCACACCAGCAGCTACTCCAACGCCTGCACCCACACCAGCAGCTACTCCCACGCCCGCGCCCGCACCAGCAGCTACTCCCACGCCCGCGCCCGCACCAGCAGCTACTCCAACACCCGCACCCACAGCCACAGCTACTCCAACACCCGCACCCACAGCCGCAGCTACTCCAGCGCCTTCCCCAACACCGACTCCAGCGCCCGTAAGCACACCCTCACCGCAACTCCCACCGCGTTTACCCGTCGCGCCTTCGGCAACACCCGAAAGCTCGATCGCACCTGCCCCAACACCCGAAAGCTCGATCGCACCTTTTCCAATTTCCCAAATATTTATCGCACCTGCCCCAATTCCCGAAAGCTCGATCGCACCTTCGGCAACACCCGATCCGATACCTGGTTTTCCCATCGACTTCCGACTACCTGAATTGCCCGGTTCATTCGTACTGCCACCCCGCGCGCGCCCCACACAGCCCTCGACGCCCACAACCCCAAACGCTGCTGCCCGCATAGCTTCTACACCTACCCTTCCCTCGGTTTCCCAAATCCTCTCCTCCCTCGCTTCTCAACCTGCGATCGCCTCCCAACCTCCAAACGCGCCAAATCCCGCGCCCGCAGCCCCTCTTGCCCCTGTAACCCAGCCTGTAACTCAGATTCAGCCAGCACCTGCAAGTGCGATCGTACCTGCGCCTACAAGTGCGATCGTACCCGCGCCCGCTGTCAGCCCAAGCCAAACTCCCCAACAGGAGTTAGCTTTTTTAATTGGCGATTTATTGGGAGCACAAACCTCGATCGACCAAAATACTGAAACGGGAAATACCGAATTAGATTGGAAGCGTAACAACGAAACAATTATCTCCCTAGAACTTCCTTACTCCCCGTCAGTTAACACGATTGCGGGAGCCGAAGCAAATAACCTGATTTCTACACAGACATCTACTGACAATTTAACTGTTTCAGTCGCAGAAACTCCGCCGGAAATAATTGTGCAAACTCCTAGTTTACCGATTGCTAATTCTGAACCCTTTGATGTCAATCTTTCTGATCTTTGGGAGAGAATAGCTGCAATAAATACAGCGCCAGTTCAAGATTCACCGAGTATTACTCCAGCGCCCGCACCAATTCCCGCACCAACTCCAATTCCCGCACCAACTCCAATTCCCGCACCAATTCCCGCCCCCGCACCAATTCCCGAACCAACTCCCACTCCCCCTCCGATCGCAGAAAATCCCCCACCTGCAGATATTCCAAATCTCTTTCCCTCACAAATTAGCCGATCGCTCGTCGAACAAACTTTAGACCAAGGCAATGCTAACGATGCTGTTGCTCTAATTGACCAACTCTTTGAACAAGACTACGAAAATTATTATGGGGAAAACTTTACCGATAAAAAAATCAACGTTCAATATCTGAGAGAAACTCTGAAAACAATTAAGGAGGAAACCGGGAAGCAAGCTGTAATTGTTTACGCGATCGTCCGTCTCGAAGAATTATCCCTAGTGTTAGTAGTTCCAGACGGCCCTCCGATTCTCAAAAATATTCCTGTCTCTAACGCAGTTTTGCTGGGAAAAGTGGCAGAATTTCATCGCTATTTGGGTCAATCGAATAATTCGCAAAGTGAAGAATATTTGCCCATTTCTCAGCAACTTTACCAGTGGTTAATTGCGCCGATTAGTTCAAATTTAGAAGCATTAAATATAGATACGCTAGTGTTTTCGTTCGATGCCGGTTTGCGCCAACTGCCGCTAGCAGCTTTGCACGACGGCAAGCAATTTCTGGTAGAAAAGTACAGTGTAGGCTCACTTCCTAGTGTCAGCTTGACTAACACCAATTATCAAAGTTTGCAAAACGCTCAAGTTTTAGCGATGGGTGCTTCCCAATTTCCCCACACTGATAAACCTGCTTTGCCTGCGGTGCCGATCGAATTATCTGCGATCGCCGGGAGGAGAACAGAAACGCAAAATCAAGCAGCATTTCCCTTGTGGCAAGGCCGCTCTTTTCTCAATCAAGACTTTACCCTGGAAAACCTGAGAAAACAGCGAGAACAACAGGCATTTGGAATCGTTCACTTAGCTACTCACGCCAGTTTTCCTCAAAGGGAAAATGGAAGAAAAGAAGCTGAGATTGATTTGTGGGACAGCTCTTTGGCGCTAGATGAATTTAGGTTGGCGAAGTGGTACAATCGCAGACAAGTCGAGTTATTAGTGCTGAGTGCGTGCGAAACTGCGATCGGTGACAGTACAGCAGCAGAAATGGGTTTTGCTGGACTGGCCGTCCGCAGCGGTGTAAAATCAGCTTTGGCGAGTTTGTGGAAAGTTAATGATATCGGCACTTTAGCCCTGATGACCGAGTTTTATGGCAATTTGCGATCGGCCCCAATTAAAGCTGAAGCGCTCAGAAAAGCTCAACTGGCAATGATCCACAAACAAATTTTAATTAAAAACGGTCAATTGCGGGGGACTGAAGGCGCGATCGACATTAATCAAGCCACACAAGTAGCCAATGCAGATTTCTCTCACCCCAAGTTTTGGGCCGGATTCACAATAATTGGCAGTCCCTGGTAATAGGCGATATCTGTAGGGAAACGGCACAGCGCCGTGTCGGGTGCGATATCTGTAGGGAAGCACTACGCCGTGTCCGGCGTCCAGAGTATCCCTGACAATCAAGCATCCAGGATACCCGCCACGTGATTCATCCGTCCAGAAATAAAAAACCTGTACCCGATGAAACTTGCCCCCCGAATTTATCTCGCGCAAGTCAATGCTTCAATTCTAAAATCTAAAATCTAAAATCTAAAATCTAAAATCGATTGACTACTATCTTTTTATGTCATAAATTTGCTATGAATAGCAAAACTAAACACTAGCGGGGCAAAACCTGTGGGCAAGTTTGATAAAATATTCAATTCAGAAGACCAATCCGAAGCAAGCTTAACTTTAGAAGAATCCGTAGCAGCGGTAGCATTTGTGGCAGCGGAGGCAAATTCCCCTGATACGGATGCTGATATCTTAGAAAGCATACTTTGGGAATCAGAAATATTTGCTGAATACTCGGAAGATGATATGTCAGCAATGTTTCAAAGACTCGCCGGTATTGTTGCCCAGGACGGTTTAGGAGCATTATTTAATACTGCAGGGGCATCTATGCCAGATGAGTTAGTGTTGGATACTTTTGCCATAACCGCAGCAATGTTTGTCGCAGATGGCGAAATATCTCAGAAGCACCAGGCTTTTCTTCAGGAATTCCAGCAAGCATTAGGTGTGGAAGATGAGGAAGCTGCAGAAATTATTGAGGATGTAATTGCTGCTTACTCGGAAGTAGAGGGCGAAGAGTCTGATTTCGATGCGGCATGGTACGTATCTCCTGAAGGCAATTTTAGCGTTCCCATTCCAGTTGACGAGGAACGAGGCGGTAAAATTGATGAGCAAGAAAGCTGTGTCGCATTTTCTGACGACTTTGGCGTTTTGCTGAAAATTGATTATTTCCCTGTTGCTGGTGAAGTGGAAGAAACAATCGAGTCGGTTGGCGAGGAAGGTTATCTCAAGTCTTTTCTCGACAATTTTGTTTCTCAGGCAATTCTTGCTAATGTTGCCAATTCTAAGTTACTCCACGCAGAATATTTAGAAGATGAAGAAGCTTATTTCGTGGTTTTAGATTTGCCTGCGGGTGCAACTATCAGCGTGCAAGAAAACGATCGCCCTCTGACTCGGTTGGATGCTTACCGGGGACTTATGGCTTTTATTGCTGACGATTTTTGCTACACCGTAAGCTGTCAGCGAATTTATCAGGAGGGGGATGAATTGGGTTCCCTGGAGTCTGAAGTTGAGGGAATTATGAACAAGATTTTTGAGTTTATTGAGACAATCGAATTCGGGCCGATCGAATAAAGAGGACTTATACCTTTTTCGATTAAAGAATTGGGACTGGTGCGATCGATTGACCGTAAGAACCCGGCCGGGGCGGGTTTTTGAGATTGTCAATTATTGGCGGGTATTGTTGGTGAACCCGCCCCTACCATATTAATGGTAATTGATAGGACATGATATTACAGGTTTTTTTGCAATAAAATAGTGCGATCGACAACAGGGTTATTTGACCCATTCTCGATCGCACTTCCAGATACATTCAGTCAACCACAGTCGGGAGACAGCAGCAATTAGCCGCCATTTGCGACTAATTAGTAGTCTGAGCTTCCACCAATCTTTGCTTGAGTTCTTCCAAAGCACTCGCCCAGCGCGGATCTGGCTGCACCGAGCCGGAATCAGGGCTCGACACAGTTGCTGCTGACTGATTGCGGCGAGACTTGTTGTTGTCACCCCGACGGCGATTGCTTTTGCTGGAACCGCCTCCACCTTGGCTAGGGGGAGCTGACGAGCGCTGCTGTTGCTGCGGCGCAGGCACAGGCATTGGAACAGACGCCGATGCCGACACCAACTGCGGTGACTGCGGCGACTGCTGTTGATCGTCTTCGCCCTTCTCAGATTTACCCTTAGAGCGGGGCAATGCCTTCTCTATTTTCAGCGGGTTTTCTTTGAACATCAAGCCGTTATATTTCTCAATAACTTGGTCGGCTTGTTCGTCGGTTAGCACCGTCACAAAACCAAATCCTCGGCATTTTCCAGTTTTGCGGTCTGTAATTACCTTGGTGGTAACAGATTCGCCCTCCGGTGCAAAAACTTCTTGCAATTCTTGGCGATCGAGTTCCTTGGGTAGATTGCCAACATAAAGACGAATAGACATGAAAAATTCCTCCCGACTTGGATTTTAATTAATTTGCTCGAACAGAATTACCTGAAGTCAACTGAATATTGACTTCAGGCAAACACCACATAACCGGAGAATTGGCGCATTCCTCCCACCAACCTTGACAGCTCCCCCCACCTTTTAGAACAAAAAGATGATTTACTCTGATAAGGCCGGAACTTAACCGCCGATGCAGAGAGCTTTTAAATCTCAGGTTGTTGTGTAAACTTTTAGTCATCACTCAAATGTTTAGGCTATTGGCTATTCTGTATTACTTGCTTCCGGTTTTGATTCAGAATGTTTATAGCCAGCGCCGTCTAGAAATTTATGTCCAAGGATGTCAATTGTAAGCGATCGGAATGCCAGTATTCAGTTTAATACAGTGATGGATAAAATGGCTAACATTTTTTCAGCCAGTAATCTTACCTCGATCCTAATCTCGCTCCTAATGCTGAGAACTACTCATTTACCCACTATCCCTTAAATCCGGCCCGGCAGAGTCCGAGCATTCTTTAAAGGTATCACAGCCTTGGTAACAGAGCTAGTTATTTAGGAAGATTTCAGTCTGTATTTAACGGAAACCACATCTGAATCACTTTTGAGAATTCATCCCGCACAGCAAAAATAGCGATCGAAAAAAAACAGCCGACAAGCGGCTGGCTGTACTTGCTGTGTTGGGATGTTGACAATTTTTACGCAATGCCTTAAGGGATTTTAGCCAACTGAAGTTATCGCGCTGTTTGATTCAATCCAATTTATGTAAACTAATGTAACAGACTGCGGGCAAAAAAGCAACTTTTCTTTACGAGGGAAGAGGCAAGAAGGAAGAAGACTGTAGGCATTAGTGTCAACTTAAGGCTGAAACCCCTGAGAAATCTCGCTTTTACCTAAGTCTAGATCCCCCTAAATCCCCCTTAAGAAGGGGGACTTTGAGGATATTTCTTGTCCCCCCCTTATTAAGGGGGGCTAGGGGGGATCGAGCCCTAATCGTCAAACAGCATACCGGTACTACGTTTGACGTTACGTTGACACCAATCAATAGTAGACAGCGCCACCAGCACCAAGAACATCGCCCCTCCGCTGTTTAACTCAAAACCGATCGAGGATGCGCGTGGTTGGCGACTCACGCCACAATCCGATCGCCATTCCTCACCTTGGCCCCTGGATAATAATGTATGCGCCCCAAAAAGCAGCAGCAAAGGCCAAAATCGCAGACCAAATCGGATGTCCGCTGTCACTAACCCTCCCTCCTTGACTGCGGAGACTTTCAAGGTCGATCGCCACAGTAGCACCCCGGCGCAGCCAACCAGTCGCCACAACAGATGTTCCGATCAAATCGCTAGGGCGAGTAGTCTCTTTGAACAAAAATGGCCACAAAGAGCCAATGTAGCCAAACCTCGAAACATAGTGCAACCTCACCAACCCTGTCGCCGTTTGCAAAATCAAATCTTGTCCTAGCCAATTACTCATACCCGATCGACCCAAAAGTTGCCCTTCCAGCCGCACGGGTTCAGCATCCAGCGGCAAACTCTCGGGATTTGACAAAATTTCCGGCAAACTCGGCGAAGCGGTTTCTCGCGGTATAATATCCGGGAAGAAATAATTGATCCGCATCAAAGTACCGATGCTAAATCCGATCGGCAAACAGCCCCAAATAATCGATCGATCGCCCCAAAGCCAATCCAACTGCCAGATACTCGTCCTCGAAAAAATCCAGCCAATCAGCCAAAGCACGCCGACTATCGCCAAACTCATCGGAATTCCAAAAAACGGCGCACCCTGTAAAAATAGTTTTGAGTCTTTAAATTCGACTATTGACTTAAACAGAGATAATTTTCCTTTGCGGGGTTGTTCTTGCACTCCCGCGTCTACCAAATCTAACTCTGTCTCCAGTTGCCAAAATTGAGCATAAAGAGCCAACAGCTTCAAACGCTCTCCCAGCAAAGGATGCGCGCTGTTAACCGTCAACCAGTTGCGCTCCCGATTGCTGACATCCCACAGCAAAATCTGTTCTAGTGGCGCGTGTAATGCAGCAGAACCAAGGCTTACAGCTTGTCCAACGCCTACAGGTAACAATAGATCGAAACTTTCCAGAAAAAAGCTAGTTTGTTTTTGCTGTTCGATATTATCAGCAATGCCGATCGCAATTTTAGCCAGTGCCCGCGTCAAACCGTTAGGATTGCCCGTAATTTCTGCAGCAGTACGATCGCTAAAATACACTCTGCGGCGCGACACCCACAACATCGGCCAGCGCAACAACTTATAAATCCCGTAACTAATAGCAGAAATTGCAGCCGCCACAAATTTGACAGCAGAACGCAAAAACTCGATCGTCATTAAATCACACAACCGCTCTTGCCAGTGCGCCACCTGCCAATAAATCAAGTAAGGAATCTGAATCACCAGCAGCGCCAGCGACATCGGCGCAAAATCCCAGTGAGAGATATGGCCCAACTCCCGCGCGAAAATAGCAGCAATTTCATCATCCGTCAACTGTTCCAACAGCCCCCGACTCACAGCAATCCGAGCAAAACGGGGCAAACCGCCGTAACTGAAAGCTACAGGAACATTCAGCGGCAAGAGTTTCAGCACCGGCGCCGGCATATTTTGCTTCGTACAATAACTTCGCAGTACCCGGCTAGCTTCCTTGCTGTGCTTCGATAAAACTGACCCGCGCAGAGTTTCGATGCCGCAAAACAGTTTCAGCAGCGCGTCTATCAGCCAGGGAGACGAGGCCAAAAGCAATCCAAAAACCATCTGAACAAACGGAGTTGGATCGCGGTAAAAAAGCTGAATCGGGGCGAAAATAGGCAGTCTAGTGAATATGTAAAGCTGAACTAATAGAGAATTAGTGTTTGTCAGCAGGAATTGCAGGACAAACCGGGCTAGGAAAAATAGGGCGATCGCACTTGCAACGGCTTGTATCCGAAACTCCAGCAACTTCAGCGGTTTGAGCGGGCGCGGGCTTTTCGCGCGCCCCGCTTCGCGCCAAGTTAGTTGGTAAGTATCTGGGCTGGCGACTCCGGGGATATCTGTTGGGGAACCGGAACTATTTTCGCTGCTAATTTCTGTATGGGGTGCGGTTTCGGTCGAGTTTTCCGGTTCTGAAGTCTGGCTTGTGGGGGGTGGAGGTGGCGGGGAAATCGGTTGCGATTTGGCGTTTTCAGGCTCTACAGCAGGCTCTAAAGGTAAAAATCCTGTTTTTTGATCTGCGGTCGGTCGTAGCGAAGCGGGGCGTAAGCCATCGCCCCCAAGCGATTTTTTCGCCGATTTAGTTCCGGCATCAAAGGCGACAAAGCCTGTTTCGGGGGGAGTTTCTGCGGATTTTGGTTTATTTTCCGGTGGTTTTGGGGGGCGAGGGGGGGTTAATTCTTTTAAAGCGCGATCGGCCCAAGTTTTGACTTGAGAGTTGGGACTTTTGGCGAGGGAAGAGCACAGGGCGATCGCCTCTTTGACATTACCCGTTGCTTTGTACGCAGCCACCAACCCCATCTGCGCGCGGATTCCCGACGGCTGATTAGCTGCGGTTTGGGTAACGGATTCTAAAAGGGCGATCGCGGTGGGGTAATCCTGCTGTTTCAAAGCTGCTAGCCCAGCCTCTAGAGACTGTTTTGCAGATGAATCCGCCGGATTTGGATTAGTGGGAGGTGCCATGACTGTGCTTTCGCTAGCGTCCTTTCTAAGATAGCTTGGCTGGTCGATCGATAACTGTTCTAACACAGCTCTATTTTGCTGTCATTAGTTGCAACTTTTGCCGCCAGGTACTTAAATAATTTCACTAAAATTATTTGTTTCTGAGATATTGCACAATCGCCACGATCCGACAGGGGTTTAAACCCCTGCCTCAAAGCTAAAGTCCTCTAAAAGAGGACTGAAGAATTATGCCAATTTGTGGTTAAATACTTCCTTGCTCTTTTAGTCTCGCGTTGCGCGGACTTTGTTTGACAAGAAGCGATTTCAATCGCCAGGTTTTAATCTCTATTTTTTGATGCTAAAATTGAAAACAGTAGCTAAAGGAAAAATGCCATGTCAGACCAAGACATCGCTAAGATAATTACTATCGAACCGGGTAAGCGAGGTGGTAAACCTTGTATTCGAGGTATGAGAATTACGGTTTATGACGTGTTGGAATATCTCGCTTCTGGGATGACTTATCAAGAAATCCTAGAGGATTTTCCCTATCTCACGCAACAGGATATTTTAGCTTGCTTGAGTTTCGCAGCTAAACGAGAACAGTTTATGTTAGTTGTTGGGTGATGAAACTACTAAAGAAACCGGGTTTTTGCCCGAATCTACGCATCACAACCAAGAATTATCGAAAAAACCCGGTTTCTGGCCACCCGCGCGTAAGCCCTAAATTTGCTAAAATAGACCCAGAAAATATCAAAATATAAATATGAACGAATCCCAAATACCGCAAATTCCTTGGCTGCCATTAAGCCGAGAAGCCCACAAACTATCAGTTACCGACAGATTAGCTCTAGTCAACGCGATTGTTGAGTCCATCAGACAGGAACTCAGACCCCGCCAACCTCTGCTGGATGATTTTGTGGAACCCGTGACTGGGCTTGCAAAAACTGATACACCAATCCCAACAGATGCCGAAGTTAAAATTAGATTGCGGCCCGATCGCAAAGGTGCGGCAAAGCGACTCAGAGGGCTAGCAAAAACCGATACGCCACCTCCAACAGATGCGGAAGTTGCAGTCATGTTAGAAGAGCGTTTGGTGGAGAAATACCTCAAATGAAGGTATTAATAGACACCAACATTATCCTCGATAGTTTGCTAGAACGAGAACCGTTTGTAGAAGAGGCTGATGCTTTATTTGAGGCGATCGAAAATGAGCAAATTGACGGATATGTAACAGCAACAACCTTAACAAATATCTTCTACATTGTCAGAAGGCAAACTCGCAGCCTCGATCGCGCTAGGCAAGCTATTGCTGAAACACTAGCCTTAATGAAAGTATCTGCCGTCGATCGCCACGTTTTGGAAATAGCATTTGCATCTAATTTAACCGATTTTGAAGATGCCGTGCAGTTAGCTTGTGCGCTGTCAGATAACTTGGAGGCGATCGTAACCCGCGATGCAGGAGATTTTGCTGGTGCCACCTTACCAATTCTATCACCTAAAGAGTTATTAAAACGTTTGGAATAAGATTAATAGGACTTACGCACTCCGACAAAGAAACCGGGTTTTTGGCCGAATCTGCGAATCACAACGCCTCTTCTCGTAAAAACCCGGTTTCTGGCCCCATGCGTAAGCCCTAAGACTTGATACCTGACGGCGCATAATTCTTGCCCTGTTCCGATTCCAGGTATTGCTTGTAAGCCACCTCATCGCCACCAAAAGAATCGATCGATACCTGTCGTTGCGGCATCGGTTTCAGAGGAGCATCGATCGGGCTATACCGACAGTAACACATCACAATTACGTCATACTCGCTCATCGGAGTTGGAATATCAGGCGTATATGTTTGCACCCGCACAACTTCCCAATCACTCACCCGATAATGAGTATTGTGCGCGTGCTCGTTTGGATCGTGTTCTGACTCCACCCGCACAAATTCTACAGGGCGATATCCCGGTTCAGGAATCGGTTCGTTAGAAGAGTCCCAGTTTTCTGCAATGATAAAAGTTAGAGCTTGGCTGTGTTGGAGTTTTCTCTGTCTCCAGCCTTCATCTTCACCTGACTCAGCTTGAAAAACAATGTATTTTTGCATTACTCTTCCTCCTTTTCTTCGAGATAGTTGGGAAATTCTGTTTTCCCTTTGAACACGCAATCAACTTCAAAAATGTACTTATTTTCGATTTCCTCAATGTCGATCAGTTTCCAGCCATACTTCTTTTGCATATCCCGGCATTTCTGCGGGTTGGTGGCGCTATGTCGAGAAATATCCCTATCTGAATCGTAGCGCAGCCACCTATTTGGATCGTTATTTGTCATTATTGATATAGCTCCTGTGTTGGCTCTACAACATTGGAGAAGTCGTCTTGGCTCGGTGTTTGCAGCACTGTGTCAAGGCGCATCTTTAGAGTTGATTTATTTTATGATAATGCCAAATCATGCTTTAATACCCTCTTTATTCCAAGGCTTTCACTGTTGTAGGATTGACGGACTCCAACCAAAGAAACCGGGTTTTTGGCCGAATCTGCGAATCACAACCAACTATTCTCGTAAAAACCCGGTTTCTAGCCACCCATGCGTCATTCCTCAAAGAAACCGGGTTTTTGGTCGAATCTGTGCCTCACAACGCAGTATTCAAGGGAAAAACCCGGTTTCTGGCCCCTGTGCGTAAGCCCTAAAAAAACTTAACCTTGCAGCTTACCGCCCAGATTTTCTCGGCGATATACCCTCAGCCCGCTTCCGACGGATCAGCACGCTCATCACCTGCTTCGGATTAGCGGCACGCTGTACGGGACTCCAATCGCCCACTTCTGCAAATCCCAGCCGGTACAAAGTGAGAATGGTTTCCCGGACACCTTTGGGCGAACCGACAACCGTTAACAGCACCACTTCCTGTTCCGATACTGCTGCTGAGTCGTCATTTGGGCATTGGGATTTGTTGTCGTCAGGCACGAATTCCTGTGACATAATATGTTCTCCTGGTTTTGGGTTTTCTAGAAAAACCCAAAAACCCAGCCGCCCCGCATTTCAACACATAGCAGGGCGGCTACAGAGGATGTTAAGATACTCCGTTAGCCTCCAGACTGCTAGTCCCAGTTTGGCGGTTATGCTGTCCATTGCTGTTACCAGCAGCTTTGGGCAGTGCAACTAGATTTTTGGGTGACGCGGGCTGCCTCCTCTACAAGCAAGCAACCTCTCACTTCAAAGCGTAGCCGCAGAGGGGGCCAGCCGTCAACCGATTTTAGATTTTAGATTGACTCCTTACCAGCGTCAGCGGCTGGAAACCAGTTACTTGGAGAGATTTGGCGATCGGGCTTCTGATTTTATTGTGGTGCCGGTAATTTAGAATAGTTATAATATTAAAAATTAATTCAAGAAGTGCCATAATGAAACGGCCAATAAAATCTCAACAACGTTCATTTCACGAAACCGCTACCCCAACAGAATGGTCAATAGCATTTCTGGAATGGATTAACAGTCATCGTACCCTCAACCTTCCTATTCTTTCAGATGAAGCGATTAGCCGAGAAAGCATTTATGAAGACAGAGGATGCTGATGCTTTATTTGAAGCGATCGAAAACCAGGAAAATGAGCTACACGCATTTGAATGAACTGCTGGAAACTTTAGATATTCTCAATGATACAGAATTTGTTACCAAACTGCGCCCAAGCATCAACCAAGCACGCCAAGGCGAAACTATTTCCTGGGAAAATGCCAAAGCCAAATTAGGGCTATGAATCACGAAGATTCAGGACACGGCGCCCTGTCCATTTGTATCAACTTAAGCTGCGAACGTACTCATAGACGGCTGCTTTTCTCCGAGGCCAGATCCCCCCTAGCCCCCCTTAATAAGGGACAAGATTCCGATTCCGATAAAAGTCCCCCTTCTTAAGGGGGATTTAGGGGGATCTGGCCTCAGTTATAAACGAGAGATAAAAAAGTTTTCAGGCGATTGTTGACACATATCAACTATTCCGCGTCCCTACAAACCAATCATTATCACTCCTCGCTAACAGCTAAACCAGAAACCACAGGGGCGCTCGCATTTAACTTCAAAACAGGGTGCTCCCCTTCCACCTGTCGGCAATTCCACTCATTTCTAAACAGCAAAACCGGCCTTCCCCAAGTATCTTTCACCGTCACCGTATTAAACAGCCGCCCAACTTTTTCCAGCGCCTCCCAACCGCCGTCAACCCAGCGAGCTACACTGTAAGGCAACATATCGATCGTCGTTTCCACATTATATTCCGACTGCATTCTGAACTGCACAACTTCAAATTGCAACTGTCCGACAGCAGCCAAAATTGGCTCGCGTTTCGCCTCATCAACCGAGTACATAATTTGCACTGCGCCTTCTTCCTGCAACTCAGAAACGCCTTTGCGGAACTGCTTAAACTTAGAAGGATTGGGATTTCTCAAAAAAGCAAAAAGTTCGGGAGAAAAACAGGGAATCCCTTCATATTCCAGTTTTTGCCCAGTGTAAATAGTATCCCCGATCGCAAATACTCCCGGATTGTTCAAACCGATCACATCCCCCGGATACGCAACCTCGATCGACTCACGATCCTGAGCAAATAACTTTTGAGGCCTTGACAAACGCACCGTTTTACCACTGCGAGCGTGAGTCACGTTCATGTCCTTTTCAAACTTGCCTGTACAAACCCGAATAAACGCCACGCGATCGCGATGTCTTGGGTCCATATTCGCTTGCAATTTGAACACAAACCCGGTAAAATCTTCATAAGTTGGCGGCAAGTCTCCGGCGCTGCTCTTGCGGGCGATCGGCTTCATAGCGTAATCTAAAAACGCATCTAAAAACAGTTCGACCCCAAAATTGCTCATCGCGCTGCCAAAGAAAACAGGCGTCATTTTTCCAGCCCGAACCAAGTCTAAATCGAGTTCAGTTCCTAACTCATCCAGCAGTTCTAACTCTTCTTTGAGCTGATAGTAAAGGTCTTGTTCCAACAAATCTTCAATGCGCGGATCGCCCAATTCGATGACAGTATCAACAGCAGCGCGAGAACCGTGTTTAGTCCGCTCGAATAGGTGAATCTTCTGCCCTCTGCGATCGAAAACACCTTTAAAGCGATCGCCCGTACCTATCGGCCAATTTACCGCATAAGTCTGCAACCCCAATTCCTTCTCAATTTCGTCCAACAAATCCAAAGGTTCTCTGCTAGGGCGATCGAGCTTATTAAAGAAAGTAAAAATAGGCAAACTTCGCAGCTTACAAACTTCAAATAACTTCCGAGTTTGCGGTTCCAAACCCTTAGCAGCATCCTCCAGCATCACTGCATTGTCAGCCGCCGCCAGAGTGCGATAAGTATCTTCACTAAAATCTTGGTGTCCCGGAGTATCGAGCAGATTAATGTGATATTTTTTATACTCAAACTGCAAAACAGTAGAAGTAATAGAAATTCCCCGCTGCTGTTCCATCGCCATCCAGTCAGAGGTAGCGTGTCGCTGAGCCCGCCGCGCTTTCACAGAACCTGCTTCGTGAATTGCACCTCCGTACAGCAGCAGCTTTTCTGTCAAAGTAGTTTTTCCCGCGTCAGGGTGCGAGATAATAGCAAAGTTGCGCCGGCGCTCAACAGCAGTTAGCAGTTCAGTTTCGAGTTCTGTTGTCATCACAAATTAGGTAGGGGAATCATCACCCGATCGCCATTATAGCCTGTGCTACAGTTGCTATTAAAGGTAAAATTATCAATAAAGTCAAGGAAAAGTAATATGTACGACTCTGACAAGCGGAAGCTGCTATCACTGGTGTGCCACGGGGCGATTTTTTTCAGCACGTTACTGTTCTCGATCGGAGCGCCGATCGCTGTATTGTTAGTATCAGATGACCCCGTTGTCAAAGAAAACGCCACAGAAGCCATCAATTTTCACCTTAATGTATGGCTGTACAGCGCCGTAATTGTGGCGTTAACTGTCGTCACTTTTGGTCTTGCTGGCTTTATCCTAGTGCCCCTAGGTTATCTGCTACACTGGGGACTGACAATAATGGCTATCCTCCACGTTTTGCAAACTCCTAACCAACCTTACCGCTACCCTTTTATTTTCCGAATAGTGTAGACAGAAAATCGCGCTTCACCATCGATTTCAACAACCCGATTTCTTTAAGCAGAAACCGGGTTTTTAATTGTTTTATAACTCACATTCGCTCCCCCAAACTGGCAAATACACTGCTTAATATTATGTCCCGTCGATTACCCCTAATACCGTAGGGGCGGGTGCACGAAAAATATCTGCCAATAATTGACAATCTCAAAAACCCGCCCTTTTAATCGCTCGCTCGGACATGATATAAGTGACAAAGAGGGTTGATTGTTGGCGACAAGATTCAGTAAAACAAATTAAAAGTTTGCGAAAGTAAGCATCATCCAGTTGGGGATTCCAGAAAATTGACCTAACATCATGAGTAAAATCTTCTTGATCCATAAAACTTCAAAAATCAGAGTACAATCAACTATTAATTATGGTGTTTTCGCCCTGTTGCAGGGCTGCTGTGAACGCTAAGTTGATATTCCATTGATGCCGTTTCCCACAATATACTAACGTCTTTAGGTTATTTCGCGTAACTCAGATGACGTTAAAACCATGACAAAATCCTTATAGTGCCCTATCTTGAGAGCCTAGAATCGCTAAAACGATTGGCTCATTCCATAGGCAATGCCGCTCTTGAAACGCAATACGGCAATGCCAGAATTAAGCTAACGATCGCAGGGCAATACTTAAGGTGGACACTGTTGAGCGATCGTCAGCAGGCTGATTCGGTTCGTTCTTGTAGGGATATAGTGACCCACGGCTTCAAGTATGGAAAACAGGACTCCAGCTATATTAATAGCACCTATGAGGCGATTCAACAAGTTTAGCCGTTGGTGTAAGAGCGTATCTTTAGGAAGCGCAAGTAATTAAGTTAACGATGCCATTGGATGTTCAATCCAACGAACCGCATAGCGATCGCCTGGTTGGAGCGCGGTTGACATTGATGGAAATGTTGGCGATCGCGCAGGAGCTGGATCAAGTGTTTCCTGGCTACGAAGAGGAAATATATATTTTTATTGCAAATTGTAGAGTCGTCGTGGTATGCTGACTTCAAACCATAAGTTCCCTTGTGGGTATTCATCGGTGAACAGATGCAAGTAATGCAGCAAAAAGCAATCTCTTCAGTAGCCCTAAGTATTGGGAATTGTCCACCCTAGCGTGGAACTAAAGTATTAATGTGACAAAAAGTTGTTGTCATCCAACAGTACAAAGCTTGGCGAGTAAATGCTGGTCTGAGTTGGATTAGTTTGTGTTGCAGTCAGTAAGTTCGCTAGGAAGTGTTTTCAAACTCTATATTTACCGCTCTGTTGGGAAGAAGAACCCCCCAGCCACCCTTAAAAAGGGGGGAGAATGAGTGTCAAAGCTCCACTAAAAAAGGGTGATTTAGGGGTATATCCGGGCTTGAAAACAGACTTTAATCCCTCAGAAACACTCAAGGAATGAGCTTGTAGAAAGGCTCCTTTATAACTTGAAACGAGTTATTGGTTTTCACCAATACATAGTGCGGTGCAGTCTTTATAGATTCTGAATTAAAGCGCCAGCAACAGCTTATTTTCTCCCGATCGTACTCGTTGATCTCACATCGCATGATGGGTGGGATCAAATGAAGTGCGTCAATAGCCTTGCCTTTTTTTCAGACAGCTACTTTAGGAGGAAACTTGAACGGAACAATTCTGAGGCGAGAGTGGTTTTTTAACACTCAGCGAGACATTATGGCAGGTGCAGTCGTGGGACTTGCCCTCATCCCGGAAGCGATCTCCTTTTCGATCATTGCCGGGGTCGATCCCAAAGTCGGGCTTTATGCCTCCTTTATTATTGCCGTCATGACAGCGTTTTTAGGCGGCAGACCAGGGTCAATCTCTGCAGCCACAGGAGCGATGGCTCTGCTGATGATTGATTTAGTCAAAGATCATGGCTTGCAGTATCTATTAGCGGCAACCTTGTTAACCGGGGTTTTTCAAGTTTTGTTTGGGGTGCTAAAACTGGGACGCCAAATGAGATTTGTACCTAGGGCGGTGATGATTGGCTATATCAATGCGCTGGCGGTGTTAATTTTCCTCGCCCAGTTGCCCCAACTGACGAATGTTCCGCCGGCAGTCTATGTGCTGACTGTCCTTTCCTTGGCAATTATTTACATTCTGCCTCGTTTTACCAAAGCAGTTCCCTCTCCCTTGGTGGCCCTAGCGGTGATGACGATCGCTGCGATCGCTCTCAAACTCGATGTTCCCACTGTCGGGGATATGGGAGAGTTACCGACTACCCTACCCTTATTTGCTCTACCCCAAGTCCCGTTAACTCTAGAGACACTAGAGATTATCTTGCCCTATTCCCTGACCTTGGCGATCGTTGGTTTATTGGCTTCGTTTCTCACCGCTTCACTGGTGGATGAACTCACAGATACCCCCAGCGATAAAAACCAAGAAGCCAAAGGACAAGGCATTGCCAATATCGTTACTGGCTTCTTTGGGGGTATGGCTGGGTGTGGAATGATTGGACAATCGGTGATTAATGTGCAGTCTGGCGGACGGGGGAGACTATCAACGCTGGCGGCTGGGGTTTTCCTGTTATTCGCGATTTTGTTTTTGCAAGATTGGGTCAAGCAAATGCCGATGGCGACATTAGTAGCCGTGATGATTATGGTGTCGATCGGTACCTTTCGCTGGTCATCCTTCAAAAATATTTCCCGCATCCCCCGCACAGAAACCGCCGTCATGTTAACGACGATGTTTGTGACAATTTTCACCCGTAATTTTGCCCTCGGCGTAGTGACAGGCATCGTCATGAGTACCGTATTCTTCTCTAACAAGATTGCCCAGTTGGTATTTGTGGATAAAGTGTTGAGTGACGATCGCTCCCATCGCATTTATAAGGTAGCTGGACAAATTTTCTTTTTATCGAGAGATGAATTTCTAGAGTCTTTTGATTTTACAGAACTGGTCGAGCGCGTCACCATTGATTTAACCTATGCTCACCTGTGGGATCAAGGTGCCGTGGAGGTACTGGATAAAGCGGTGCTTAAATTTCGCCGCAATGGAGTAGAAGTAGAACTCATCGGACTAAATGAAGCGAGTACGACATTGTTGAATAAATTGGCAATTTCTCAAAACGCCGATGCCATGAAAAATCAGTAGTATTCTTGCCTTCAATGCCTGAAATGTCAGAAGCTAAAACCCAAATGAAAACTATTTTACTCTGTACCGATGGTTCATCTTTTGCTGAAAACATTTATAGATATGCAGCTTGGTTTGCTATTCAACTAAATGCCCAAATTACAGTCTTGTCTGTCACCGATATTCGCAGCCAAAAAGTAGCGTCTACTGGCAACTTAAGCGGTACTATTGGACTTGGCGCTTCAGAACAATTACTTAACGAATTAGTGAATTTAGAACATGAAAAAGCCAAGCTGAACAATCAACGGGCAAGATTGATTTTACAAAATGCCGCCGAGGCTCTAAAAGCTGAAGGTCTAGAAAAGTTTGATTTAACTCATAAAACAGGATTCCTGGTGGATTGTTTTCATGAGTTTGAAGAAAATTCCGATTTGATTGTTTTAGGTAAACGCGGAGAAGCAGCCGATTTTGCTTCTGGACATTTAGGGGCAAATGTGGATCGAATTGTTCGCAGTAGTCATAAGCCTTGCTTAGTTACTTCCCGTGATTTTAAACCGATTGAGCGCATTTTAGTTGCCTATGATGGTAGTCTAACGGGAAAGAAGATACTGCAATTTTTAGTAGAGAATCCTTTCTTCAATACTTTGGAATTACATCTACTAAAAGTGACGAAAAATGACTCATATCAAAGGGCGAACGCTCGACTTAGTGAAGCAAAAGAAAGATTGCAAGAAGCAGGATTTGAGCCAGTCTGTAGCATCATAGAAGGTGAATCTGAAAAAGCGATCTCCAACTATATTACCCAGCACGATATCAGCCTTTTACTAATGGGCGCTTACGGACATAGCCGCATTCGCCATTTAGTAATTGGTAGTACCACTGCCCAACTGCTTAGAAGTAGCAATATTCCCGTATTGCTATTCCGTTAACTCGACGTAGATAAATTCAGCTTGATTTTTAAGAGAGGAAAAATTTGTCGTGAAAATAACCAATGAAATCCATTTCCGTAACGTACAAGGAGATATTCTTGGGGGGTTAACCGCAGCGGTGGTTGCCTTACCGATGGCATTAGCATTTGGTATCGCTTCTGGTGCAGGTGCTTCTGCCGGATTATGGGGGGCAATATTAGTCGGATTTTTTGCTGCTTTATTTGGCGGTACACCGAGTCTAATTTCTGAACCAACAGGCCCGATGACAGTAATTGTCACCGCAGTTATTAGCGGACTCACGGCTAACAATCCTGAAAATGGCATGGCAATGGCATTTACTGTGGTGATGATGGCAGGAGTAGTTCAAATCCTCTTTGGGGTATTGCGATTGGGGCGGTATATTACGATGCTGCCCTATAACGTGATTTCTGGATTTATGACAGGAATTGGTGTGATTCTGATTTTTATGCAAATAGCACCCTTTTTAGGACAAGCAACTCCTAAAGGTGGTGTCATTGATGTGATCAAGAATCTACCGACTATCATCACTAATCTCAATCCTGCGGAAACTTTTTTAGGGTTAATAACTTTAGCAATTCTGTTCTTTTACCCGACTTCATGGAAAAAGGTTGTACCACCGCAACTGGTGGCTTTAGTTATCGGTACGGCAATTTCTCTAATTTTATTGAGTGGTGTTGAGATTCGCACTATTGCCACTATTGGAAAAATTACTCCCGGTTTGCCTCAATTCCAGATGCCTACTTTTAGCACTGAAAATTGGCAGTTAATGTTTGTTAATGCAATGGTGTTGGGCATGGTGGGCTCAATTGATTGTTTGTTAACTTGCCTCGTGTCTGACAGTCTCACTCGTACCGAACACAAATCCAACAAAGAATTAATCGGGCAAGGTATTGCTAATGTGATTACTGGTTTATGTGGTGGAGTTGCTGGTTCTGGAGCGACAACGGCGACTGTAGTTAACATCCAAGCCGGTGGACGCACTGCATTATCTGGTATTAGTCGGGCTTTAGTGCTGTTAATCGTCGTTTTGTGGGCGGCTCCTCTAACTTCTGGCATTCCCCTGGCTGTGTTAGCTGGGATTGTCTTAAAAGTAGGGATCAATATTATTGATTGGGCTTTCCTCAAACGGGTTCACAAAATTTCTTGGAAGGCAGCCGGCATTGTCTATACTGTGGTATTTCTCACGGTGTTTGTCGATTTAATGATAGCTGTTGCCGTAGGGGTATTTATTGCTAATATCTTGACAATCGAGCGCCTTGAGCAACTTCAATCCAATTCCGTGAAAGCGATTACTGACGCTGACGATCAAATTGTCCTCACTGAGAAAGAAAAGCAACTGTTAGATTTAGCAAACGGTCGAGTTTTACTGTTCCATCTCAGCGGGCCAATGATTTTTGGTGTTGCCAAAGCCATTGCTAGAGAACATAGCGCTATTGCCAATTATGATGTTTTGATTGTCGATTTAGGTGAAGTTCCTATGCTGGGCGTAACGTCTTCTTTGGCAATCGAAAATGCGATTAAAGAGGCGATTGAGGCTGGGCGGCAAGTGATTGTTCTTGGGGCAACAGGGAAGGTAAAACGTCGCTTAGAAAAGTTAGGTATTGCTGGTTTAATTCCCGGACATCACTGGATGGGCGATCGCCTGAGTGCACTACAAGAAGGTTTAGCGATGGTTCGTGAAAAGCAAGGCTATAGCTACGATGAAACGGGCACACCTTTTCCTTCTCTGTCTTAATCAAAACGTATCTGTGGAGGGGCTGTTCAAAACCAGTAACAGCCTTGTCTGCAGAAGATTGCAGGCTATCAGAGTTCAAAAACTAAGTAAGAAGTGTACAGAATGAAAAAAAACTATAAATAAGTGAAACTTACGAGTGGGAGGATCATATTTTGGTTACAGAAGCACTAAGCCCAGTTTGTGTATAAAGAAGTACACACCTACATCAAAAATGGAATTGAGTTGCATAAATGTGACATCGTATTTGATGTAGGAGCAAATATTGGCTTCTTTATTCTGCCTCGCTTCACGAAAGCGGTGCCTTCGCCATTAGTGGCAGTTGTACTAATGACCGTTGCTGCGATCGTTCTATTGAAATTTTCCACCAATTCTATCTCTAGCAGGTGTCTTAAAACTTAATACAATATTTTTCCAATAAAAATCCCGCTCTTGTGGAACGGGAAAGCCATCAGGGTGCATCTATATATATGTCACTATAACTCATAGGGGGTATAACCCCTCGTAGCTTTATCGAATCTTTACGATCACAAAAATTTTGTAAAGATTGAGGTTTTTAGTTGACGGATCAGCGGTTTTATGAAATTAAAAGGGAAAATGCTGACATTTATAAAATCAAGTGAGTTTGCAAGGAGAATTGCGATTAAACCAGGAGCGATGTTTCTTCACCTTAATTCTCGAAATATCAATAATGTGCGATCGCCTGGTTAGGCTGTTTAGGATTGAAAACTTAAATTTTAGTAGAGTGCGTCAGCAATTAGCTAATCAATTAGATAAAAAATAACGCGCTGCTGACGCACCTTACTAAGCTTGAGGATAACGTTGTGCTAAGAAAGAGATAGCAGCAGCCCGATCGCCCAAATCGCCATCCAACTTCGCCGCCAACAAATCATCCAACATTCGTTTAAACCCAGGCCCCGGCTTATAACCCAAAGCCTTCAAATCGTTGCCATTCAAAGGCGGCTCAACATTCGCCCATTTGGTGAGATATTCCCAGATTTGGCGGCGTGCACTTCGCGGACTTTGTAGGGCGATCGCAATTAACACCGGCAATTCATAATTCCTCAACAGCAACACCAACTGACTCGGCAACTCGCACTTAGGCAAATTCTCTGCTAACTGATTCTTTCCGGCTTCCAAAACTTCCAACCGCTTAATACTGTCAGCAGGTAACTGAAGATTTGCAGCCACCTTGCCGCGATATTCCGGTGCTACATAAGCTATCAAAACTTCCAGCCGCATCTGCCAATCGGGAATATTGATAATAGGGAATGGGGAATTGGGAATTGGGGATTGAGCCTTGAGAATAGTTGCTTTTTCTTTTTCTTCCTTCTTCCGTATTCCCTCTTCCTTATTCCCTCTGACTCGTGACTCACCCTCAATCGTTAATCCGTGTATCCGTGTCAAAATCCGTGTCGTGCCTTCCTTCTTCCTTCCTTGCAAACACCGATCGAGCAAACGCAGTTGCCGCCACAACTCCCGATCCAACTCCAAACTAGGATGAATGCAGCGCAAAGCCTGCAAATCTCCCAGCATTTGCAAAGCAACTTTCCAGTAAGGAGCTTGCAAAATGTATTTCAATTCACTTTTCAGCCTAGTTTCCAAAGCCGGAGCTCGGCCGTTTTCCCCCTGAATTCGGTAATAAATCCCGCTGGCCAAAGCGTTGCGTATGTATCCTTCCGTCTGTGGCTCAATTTCAAATCCCAACCGCACCGCAAACCGCACCGCGCGATAAATTCGCGTCGGATCTTCGATAAAACTATTGGCGTGCAAAACTCGAATTTGCTTCGATTCCAAATCCAGCAAACCGCAGAAAAAATCTAACAATTCGCCGCTGCGAGGAACACCCAACCGCACAGCCAGCGCATTAATTGTAAAATCCCTGCGGTACAAATCTTGGCGAATTGAACTCGCTTCAACTTCAGGATTTGCAGCCGGATAAGGGTAAAATTCAGTGCGAGCCGTAGCGATATCCACCCACAGCGAGCCGAAAGCAGAGTCTTTGTGCCACAAAAGCGCGGCGGTTTGAAATTGACCGTGAACGTCCAAACGCGATTCTGGGTAAAGTTTTTGCAGCGAGGAAGCTAACTCGACACCAGCACCGGAATCATCGGAACCGCACTTTCCATCCACAACCAAATCGATATCTGTTAGGGCAACAGGCAAGATGCCTGTTCCACAAGAGTTTAATGTTGTGGGGTGGGCATCTTGCCCGCCCTTGGTATCATCCGTCGCCAACAGTAAATCCCGGACTGCTCCACCCACAATATAAAGTTGCCAGCCGCGGTTTTGGGCAATATTGGCGGCGATCGACAATAATTGCCATAATTCGGGACTGATGCGCGATCGCAACAACTGCTCAACCGATTCGGACACAGCACAATAAGAGAATTCTGCACTACTTCCCCTGTCTCGCGCTTTTTGCTGGTGCAATTCCCGCAACACATCAGTCCGAGTCACAATTCCCATCAGTTGACCGTTTTCCAATACTGGCAAGCGCCCGATATCGTATGTCACCATTAAAGATTCAATTTCCGGCAGCAAGGTATCTGGGGCGATCGTTTTTAACTGCGGACTCATGTAACCCTTCACCGGGGCGTGGCTGAAACCGTGGTGCAGGGCAATGTCAATGTCGCGGCGCGAGATAATGCCGGCGAGCCGATCGCCCGCATCGACCACAGAAAGCCCTGAATGTCCGTAACGTAGGAGGATACGGTGAGCTTCCCCCACCGAGGTTTCCGGGCGAATACTCCGCACTGGAGACGACATTAATTCGCGGGCTGTCGGAGGGTGGGGAATTTGAGTTTTGAGTTCGTCAGCTAACTGATTTAAAGTCAGCAGGGGGTCAACATCGCGGGTAGCGAGGGAAGCGGCGCGGGCGTGGCCTCCCCCGCCGAAGGGTTTGAACAATTCGCTGAGGTTTGTACCTTCGATGCGCGATCGACCGATAATAGTTAATCGATTGGAAACTGGCGATTCGGGAGCGATGTTGCGGTTGTTGTCGTTTTCGCTAAATTTATAAACATTGCCTAACAGCAGAGCATCGGTTTCCGTTAAATCGAGCAAGCGAGAAGCCAGCGAAGAAAGTCCCGGAACATAAGCTTCAGTAGACAGCAGCACCCAGGCTACGCTGTAACCGTGCAAAGTTTCCGATCGCAAATTCTTGAGCGCTTCTCTCAGCAAATCTTGCAATTGAGGAGACAAAGCGGGTTCTACATATTCAGCTATTACCCCCAAACTCGCTCCCTGTTCCATCAACCAGGCCAAAGCTATGGCATCTCGCGCAGTTGCGCCCTCAAAGGTGAGGGAACCTGTATCGACGTGGATGCCGAGGGCCATTACTGTTGCTTCCGAAGGCAGAAGGCGGAAGGGTATGTCGCTGTTTTCTGCTTGATTTTTGAGTTTTTCGACAATTAATGTTGTGCTGGCTCCGACTGCTTCGATCTGCGTAACAGTAGCGGGGATGTCTGAATGCGCCTCTAGGTGGTGGTCGAAAATAGCAATTTCCCTTACTTGTGGCAAATCCAGCCACTCGGCGGCTTTTCCCAAGCGATCGCGCCCGGAGGCATCAACTATAGTAATCGATCGAATTTGTTGCGGATTGACCGATCGGCGTTCAATCAGTGGGTACTCGTCGCGGTGTAGCGCCAAAAAATCCCGCACTGTCGGATGACACCCGCCCGTCAATACGATCCTGCTACCAGGGCGCAGCACGCAAAGTCCCACCGCCGCCCCCAAGGCGTCAAAATCTGCTGTTGTGTGGCACAAAACTAAGTCCATAGCCGAAAATCCCGCATCTCTAACTCAAACAGTAGCAATTTCTCGCCCTCTGAAACCGGATGTGTCGATCGGGCTTTAAGTTAACCTTTCCAGTTTTCTGTGCTGTAACGAACAATGATAAAATTGATAAAAATCTTAAGAGCCGCTGACGCCTGTTCGCGCAACGCCCGAATTTGCCTGGGTTCTTTCGTATCAATCAACCGACAATTTCTCGATCGACTATCGGGAAACTGTCAAAAACTAGAATTTGGAAGATTTTTTTCGGTTCTGGGAAACTATTTCCGATCAACGCACGGTTATATCGAAAGGAGAAAAGATGTTATCAATTCTGTTTCAAGTGGTTTTACTGGGTCTGGTACTGCTGTCTTTTGTGATGGTCGTTGGCGTGCCAGTTGCTTATGCCTCTCCCCAAAACTGGAATCAGTCTAAATCCCTGATTTATGTCGGATCGGGTCTGTGGTTTTTGCTGGTTATTGCAGTGGGTGTATTGAACTTTTTAGTCGTTTAATTTCACCCAAGTCTATCGGATAAAGAAGGTAAAAGATAGAAGGATGAAGGCATTCACCAGCGATTAAAAGGCATTCGGCAGAAGCTAGGCATTTTCCAGACCGCGCGATTCTGTATGTTTTTGCACTTGAGATTCAGATGAGATGCTGCTGCTTTCTGACTTTTGCCTTCTCACAAACACAACTCTAAAACCTAAAATCTAAAATCTAAAGTAGAACACTATGACTGTTTTCGAGGGAACTTTTACTCACACCGAATCTTTGCGATTTGCGATTGTCATCGGTCGTTTTAACGATTTGGTGGTTAACAAACTTTTGGAGGGATGTCAAGATTGTTTGAAACGCCACGGGGTTGATATTAATCCTCATGGATCTCAGGTGGACTTTTTTTGGGTTCCGGGAAGTTTTGAGATTCCTTTGGTGGCGCGCCAAGCGGCTCTTTCTCACCGCTACGATGCGGTAATTTGTCTGGGTGCGGTAATTCGGGGCCAAACTCCTCATTTCGATTTTGTGGCTGGTGAGGTTGCTAAGGGAATTGCTGCTGCTGCTTTTCAGACAGGGGTGCCGGTGATTTTTGGGGTGGTGACGACTGACACGATGCAGCAAGCTTTGGAAAGGGCTGGAATTAAAAGCAATTTGGGCTGGAATTATGCGATGAGTGCTTTGGAAATGGGTACTTTGATGCGCCAAGTTAAGGGTTTGGGAACACACTCTTACGATCATCGATTAACTACAGGATCTGCTGCTCAAGTGCTTTCGGGCGAAGGAAATCTGTCGCTCGCCCCCGATGTATCGTCGGATCAAATCCCCTCTTAAATTGGGCTAAGCTGTTACGCATTTAAATTGGAAATTCGGGACAGGCTAGAAGCCCGTCCCACAAAAGTTTTAGTGATTTTTGACACACAATTTAAATGTAGAACAGCTTAGCAGTATTTTTAAGCTCAAAAAACATCAAGATTTGCATCGGGAAAAATCTTAAGACTCTTGTGGGGTGGTGATTATACCCGCCCCCAAGGTAAAAATTCCACTCTGGGTCGATCGACAAATTAGACCAATATCTTGCCCATTGGAAATGGGTACTTTGATGCCTCAAGTTAATAGTTTGGGCGGCAATTTTGACCAATAATTTCAAAGGTGGTACCCGCCACGTCATTTATCCGTGGAATCAATCCAAAATCTAAAATCTAAAATCCTCCAGCCCCCGCATTTATCTCGCGCAAGTCAATTCTAAAATCTAAAATCTAAAATCTAAAATCTAAAATCTAAAATCTAAAATCGATTGACGCTCCATTACCTGCGTCTGCTGCTGTTAAAGTGCTGTCGGGCGATCGGGCTTGATTTATAGCAATCCTAAATGATTCGTGTAATTCTTGTAGGGGCAAACCCCCCGTGGTTGCCCCGATGCAGGCTGGGGTAGGCACTCTTAGCACTACCCCTACATATTTTTACAAATGATGCGAGGATTGCTATATGTTCCCAGGAAATTTCGTAATCTAAAATCCAGGTTTATTATTCCCTTTATTAACTAGGCATTAATCGGCTGATTGGATATTTAATTTGGTTGATAATGGACCTCTTGCAAAAATAACTAGGACGGGATCTGGGGCCCATCCCACAAAAGTTATTTTTTCTTGTGGGATGGGCGTCCCGCCCGTCCAATAAATTTATGAAAAGGACTTTTGCAAGAGGTCTAATCAACTGGAAATACACAGCGAACCCGCTCAAAAAAGATAAAGTGATTTCAACGATCGATCGCAACGAGTCGTTTCAATAGATGAGGCTGCTGTAATTTCGGGTTTTCGCGATTTGTCTCTGGATAATATGATATTAAAAAAAAATATATCAAATTTTACTGAATCTGGTTGCATAAAGATGAGAAATTCGTTATGTTAAATTTTGTGTAAGCATTGAGGCGGTCTCAAATCAATCCTCAAAATGCTTTAAGTATAAATACTCGATAAGCAGTATTTAACCTAGTCTTAACAAACAACTCTGAAAGTAAATTTTTAGGTGAATTGTTAAGTTCATATTAAATGACAAATTGTCAAGTTAATGTCTAGGAAGTTTGCCAGCAAAAGGATTGATACTTTTGAAGCTCGCCCAGATACTTACAGTTACTGATCAACATGAAAGTGCAAAAATCTTATGGGTGACATTCAAGCTACGTTTACATCTACCGATAGAGCTTTTCAAATTGAGGGGTACGAAAAAATAGATTTCAGCTTGCTCTACGTAGATGGTGCTTTCAAGCTGGAGAATCCTGAGATTGCGGATAGTTACCGCCAATTTGGTCGCTGTTTAATGGTTGTAGATGAAACAGTCTATGGTCTTTATGGTGGACAGATGCAGGATTATTTCAAGCATCACGAGATAGATTTAACAGTCTTTCCAGTTAATATCAAGGAACCTGATAAGACCTTAAAAACTTTTGAAAGCATCATAGATGCCTTCGTTGATTTCGGACTCGTGCGGAAGGAGCCTGTTTTGGTAGTCGGTGGTGGATTGACGACAGACGTAGCTGGTTTTGCCTGCTCATCCTATCGCCGTCGGACTAACTACATTCGCGTACCGACAACTTTAATTGGGCTGATTGATGCCAGTGTGGCAATCAAAGTAGCTGTGAACCACGGTAAGCTGAAAAACCGCCTCGGCGCTTACCACGCTTCGCAGAAAGTAATCTTAGATTTCTCCTTTCTGAAAACTCTGCCGATCGACCAAATACGAAACGGCATGGCAGAGTTAATTAAGATCGCCGTAGTAGGCAACAAAGAAATCTTCGAGTTGTTAGAAAACTACGGCGAAGCATTGCTGCACAGCCATTTTGGTTATTTAGACGGCACATCTGAACTGCGCGAAGTGGCCCATCGCTTAACCTACAACGCGATTCAGTCAATGCTGGCCTTAGAAGTACCAAACCTCCACGAGCTAGATTTGGATCGAGTGATTGCCTATGGTCACACTTGGAGTCCGACGCTGGAACTAACACCGGAAATTCCGATGTTCCACGGCCATAGTGTCGCCATCGATATGGCTTTTTCGGCCACCATTGCCCAACTGCGGGGCTACATTTCGATCGCCGATCGCGATCGCATCTTAAGATTAATGAGCCGCCTCGGACTAGCAATAGACAGCCCTTATCTCACATCAGAACTGCTCTGGAAAGCCACAACATCGATCAGTCGTACCCGCGACGGCCTTCAGCGTGCAGCAGCTCCATGCCCCATTGGTGACTGCTTTTTCATGAATGATTTGACTCGAACTGAGTTGGATGAAGCCCTAGAGGTGCATCGAGAAATCTGTCAGGGCTATCCGCGTCATGGTGATGGCGAGGATATGTATGTGGTATTGCAGAAAGTTGCAACTCGTTCCACAGCCGGGGTATAAAGATGAGACCCGTTACCCCAGTCGGGATTTTAGCCTCTTTACTCGAAAGTCTCGCCTCGCAAGTAGAAAAAATCGATAATCTCGATCGAGCTTTCAAGGCCCAATTACAACAAGCCTACGAACTAGCAAATGGTCTCGATCCGTACCTGAACCTTTGTACCACGCCGGAATCTCCCGCCTTAGCCACGTTAGTAAAGCGCACCCAATCAGAAGATTGGAGTAAGCGATTCTCTGACGGCGAGACAGTGCGCCACTTGGAACAGGAAATGCTTTCGGGCCATGTGGAAGGCCAAATGCTGAAGTTTCTCGTCCATCTCACCAAAGCACAGCGCGTACTGGAAATAGGGATGTTTACCGGGTACTCAGCACTAGCAATGGCCGAAGCCCTGCCAGTGGATGGAGTGGTGGTAGCCTGCGAAGTAGATGCTTACGTCGCTGAATTTGCCCAGAAGTGTTTTCACGAATCTACTGCCGGCCACAAAATCTCAGTGAAGGTGGCACCGGCTCTAGAAACCATGAAACAATTGGCTGCTAATGGAGAAGTGTTCGATTTGGTATTTATCGATGCTGATAAAGCTGGATACATAGACTATCTCGATTTACTCCTAACTACCGGGCTGTTGGCTCCCAATGGCTTGATATGTGCAGACAATACTCTGATGCAGGGACAGCCCTACTTGTCAGGTACTGCTACTGATAACGGAGTTGCGATCGCCAAATTCAACCAGGCTCTAGTTGACGATCCGCGCGTAGAGCAAGTGTTAGTGCCGCTCAGAGATGGATTGACCTTAATTCGGCGCGTTTAGAGCGTGTTCTCTTGCCCCGGAGATTCCCTCAATCAGGCCAGCTAGGAGCGGTCAAAGTCCTCATGCGGATTTAGCCGGATCGGATCTGTGCCACCGGAATTCATATAATTCATCTGCGTTAATCTGTGTTTATCTGCCCTCATCTGCGGTTTAAAAAAGATAATTTCTTCACCGCAGATGACAGTGGATGGACGCAGATTAAGCAGATTAAAACAAGAGAGATATGAATAATTCGGATGCTAACAGATTTGATATTACCTTTAATTAGAGTGTTTACTTACTAGAAAATTATGCTCGAAACAGTTTCTGTGGCAGCGATGCCATCTGAACAGGAAACAAACACTGGGAATAGGCGCTTCCAGACTGCATTCAAAACCATAGCCACATTAATTTTGCTGCTATTAGTAATGCCCCTGAATATTGCTTTAACTGCGATCGCCCTACTGAGATCCATCATCCTCAAACCGTTTCAGTCTCGATCGACTACAGCCACTCCCCAAACGATTTTAATCAGTGGCGGCAAGATGACCAAAGCATTGCAGCTAGCCCGATCGTTCCATAATGCCGGTCATCGGGTAATTTTGGTTGAAAGCGAGAAATACTGGCTGACGGGTCATCGTTACTCTTGGGCAGTCGATCGCTTTTACACAGTACCAAATCCCCAGACAGAGGAATACCCCCAAGCACTCTTAAAAATTGTCCAACAAGAGAAAGTTAATGTTTACGTTCCCGTTTGTAGTCCAGTCGCCAGTTACTACGATGCCGAAGTCAAAAGGGTACTTTCTGGACACTGTACGGTAATGCACGTAGATGTCGAAACTCTGCAACGTTTGGATGATAAATATGATTTTGCAAAAGCCGCGGCAGCATTGGGGCTGCGAGTTCCGAAGTCTTATCGCATTACTAATCCGCAGCAAGTAATCGATTTTGATTTTAGTGATGCACAGCGTCCATATATTATCAAAAGTATTCCCTACGATTCTGTCCGCAGGTTAAACTTAACTAAATTACCCTGCGAAACCCCATCAGAAACTGCCGCTTTTGTCAACTCATTACCAATTTCTGAGAGTAAACCTTGGATTATGCAAGAGTATATTCCAGGGCAAGAATTCTGCACTCACAGTACAATTCGTGATGGTCATCTTCAGTTGCACTGTTGCTGTGAATCGTCGGCTTTTCAGGTGAATTACCAGAATGTCGATCGCCCGGATATCGGAAATTGGATTCGTCAATTTGCCAAGAGTCTCAATCTGACAGGACAAATTTCCTTTGATTTCATTCAGGCGGCGGATGATGGAGAGATTTACGCGATCGAATGCAACCCCCGCACCCATTCAGCCATCACGATGTTTTACAACCATCCCGATGTGGCAAAAGCTTATTTGGATCTCGACCCTTTACCACAGACTGTGCAGCCTTTGGCATCAAGTCGCCCGACTTACTGGATTTACCATGAAATTTGGCGATTGGTGACTCATTTGCGATCGCCGAAGCTCGTTTCTGAGCGGTTACAAATTATCGCCCAAGGCAAAGATGCTATCTTCGAGTGGGACGATCCGCTGCCGTTTTTGATGGTGCATCATTGGCAAATTCCCTTGTTGTTATGGGGAAATTTACAGAAGCCGAAAGAGTGGATTCGGATTGATTTTAATATTGGCAAACTTGTGGAAATAGGGGGAGATTGAGGATGTCAGTAGTACGGGTTTTGCATTTAGTCGGATCGGCAGTTAGCGATTTTTTCTGTAATTTATCGCGCCTTTATGCAGAAGATTGTCTGAAAAATACTGCTAATTCAGCACTCTATGAATTTCATATTGCCTATATTTCTCCCGATCGCCAATGGCGTTTTCCTACATCTCTCGATCAAGGTGCGATCGCAGCCGCTAATCCCATGTCTCTAGCGGGCGCTGTGCAGGTGCTGACACAGCTAAAGATTGACGTAATGGTACCGCAGATGTTTTGCATCCCCGGCATGACTCAATACCGCAGCTTGTTCGATCTGCTGCATATTCCTTATGTGGGTAATCCGGCTGAGTTGATGGCGCTGGTGGCTGATAAAGCGAAGACTAAGGCAGTAGTAGCAGCCGCTGGGGTAAGTGTACCGTTGGGAGAAGTTGTCCGCGCGGGCGATCGACCTTCGATTGATTTTCCGGTGGTGATCAAGCCGCTGAATGCGGATAATTCTCTGGGAGTTGCCTTAGTTAAAAATGCTGCTGACTATGATGCGGCTTTGCAGACAGCATTGACTCATTCAGAGGAAGTGCTAGTAGAAAAATTCATTGAATTGGGTAGAGAAGTTCGCTGTGGGATTATTGTCCAAGCCGGCGAGCTCGTCTGCTTGCCGCTGGAAGAGTATGCTGTGCATCCTGATACGAAGCCAATTCGGAGTTATGCCGATAAGCTGAAACAAAATGACGATGGCAACTTGAGTTTGACTTCTAAGGATAGTACCAAGTCGTGGATAGTTGACACCAGCGATCCGATTACGGAGAGAGTTTGGACCCAGGCCAGAAAATGCCACATCGCTTTGGGTTGTCGCGATTATAGTCTATTTGATTTTCGCATCGATCCGCAGGGACAACCTTGGTTTTTGGAAGCGGGGCTGTACTGTTCTTTTGCTCAGAAAAGTGTGCTTTCTGCAATGACGAAAGCATCAGGAACTTCTCTGGATACTTTTTTTGAAAGTATGTTGCAAAATGCCTTGCAGAGATGACTCAGGCTGAGTTTGCGATCGGAGTAGCTAAAACATCACAAAATTTGTAAACTACCTACGCTGACGCAAGCGTACAGCGTAGGCTTTCAGTAGCCCTAGAATCAATTGGACAAGCCAACAATTCTGAACCTCTAGGCTGGTTTACACTCAGCCCCACTAAAGCTATCATCAACGAGCCATTATTATCAGCATCCCCAATCCATCCACAAGCTTTATTACTACACTTAAAAGACTTATTGTTTCTGAGTCCAATGTGCAGACAACAATGACAGGTTTGACTGGTATAAGCAGGGTTAACTGCTAGGATCTCAATTCCTTCTTTTATTCCTTTGTATTCGAGAAATTGACGCAGTTGGTAGAAAGCCCAAGAATTAGACCGTCTTCGTTCAGTCTTGTTTCTCGGTTTCTGATTGGTTCTACCTCGAATACCTGTTAAATCCTCAATAGCAATGAGGGATTGAGATTGCTTGGCTTCGTTAATGATAGCTTTGGATATATTATGGTTTAACCATGCCTGATACCGTCTCTCTCTACCCGATAACCGTTTCAAGATGTTTCTAGCTCTACGTCTAGTTGACCTTGTGCCTAGAGTAGCTTTCTTTTGGAGAGAAGCCCGAACCCGATTAAATTTATCTCTTTTGTCTTGAATTTCTTTTCCAGACCATGACTTCCCTGTACTGGTTACAGCGATATCGCGTCTGCCAAAATCGACCCCCATGACATGACTGGTTTTCAAAGGGGATGGTACATCATTTTTAACTTGAATATGGATATACCAATCCCCATCTTTATGTTGACATAATTGTGCGGAAATTGGATTTTGACCTGAGAGTTGACCGCGATGATAATTACTAACTCTCATTGGTATTTTGATTCGTTTTCCCGTGGTACTGATACTAGCTAAATAGCCGTCTTCAATCAAACGGAAAGTACGAGAATCACAGTCAAAACTGGTAGGCTTGAATCCTTTAACTTTTTTGCCTTTATATTTGGCAGTTAAACGATTCGCACCGACTCGCTTCACAAGCTCTAACAACATGATTAGCGGTTAAACCAAAACGCTCTTTAACGTCTTGATAACAAACTGCTTGGATTGAGTTTCTCTCTGTCAAACTCGCCTTAACGTTGTTATTAATATAGTTGCAAGCATCAGCAAACGCCTTGGTAGTATCGTCTAATAATTGACGCTGTTCTGGCGTAGGTTGAAGCTTTACCACTAGGGTTAAGACTTGTTTCATCGACTTTTAAAACTCACGCTTATGACATGATAGCTTAAAAAGCAGTGCTACGCAAGTCCGAACTTTGTTGGTCGCAATTCCTCTCAACGCTCACCCTATCGGGTAGAGCGTGAGCCTCCTTGCGACATTAAAGGTGAAATAATGATCGTATCAAGAACTTCTGTGGATACTTTTAGATTCAGTCGATCGGCGCGATCGGTATTTTGACATTGTGGGCACAATGTTATAGCAAACTTCACTTCCTATGTCAAGAATTTTCAGTATTTTACCGAAAAGACTTGTGCCATCTTTTAGCTTTCCGCATACTAATCACCAGACAGAGGAAACCGCAACATGATCCAAACCATATCCAAAACAATCACGTTTGATGAGTTCGTTGCTTGGTATCCAGAGAACTCTGTCCATAAGTACGAACTACACAATGGAGTAATTGTTGAAATGCCTTTAGGAACCGGCCGTCATTCCCGCGTTACAGGTTTCATCCGTTCAAAACTATCAGTCGAAATTGACCGCCGCTCCTTACCTTATTCCATCCCCGGCGACTGCCTGCTCAAACCCGTCCGCAACGAGGCGGGCTACCTGCCAGACGCAGTTGTCCTAGACGAAGCAGCTCTGCGCCAGAGAGAACCGCGCTGGGATACGGAATCCATCATCACGATGGGGTCTTCGGTGCGACTGGCTGTAGAGGTCGTCAGTACCAACTGGCGGGACGATTACCATCTCAAATTCGCCGACTACGAAGAAATGGGCATCCCCGAATACTGGATTGTGGACTACCTCGGTTTGGGCGGCCGCAAGTTCATCGGTACTCCGAAACAACCCACACTATCGGTTTGCCAGTTGGTTGACGGCGAGTATCAGGTAAAACAGTTTAAGGGCGATGACACAGTTGAGTCGCTGGCTTTCCCAGAGTTGAGGTTGACGGCCGAGTTGATTTTTCGAGGCGGTCTGCCCTTAACCGAGCCGAGCTAGAAGGAGTGGGGGGCGATCGGGTATCAAAAGGATATCAAATGGGTACAAAAGGACACCAATTTTGTGACAAATCGGCGTTTTGTACCAAGTGCTGTTTTGTCAGGACGGGCGATCGAAATTATATCAGCTACAGTTTAATTTGTCAAGGATTAGAGACAACGTTGTCTCTAATCCTTGTGTAATATTTGAGCTTTCCGCATACTAATCACCAGACAGAGGAAACCGCAACATGATCCAAACCATATCCAAAACAATCACGTTTGATGAGTTCGTTGCTTGGTATCCAGAGAACTCTGTCCATAAGTACGAACTACACAATGGAGTAATTGTTGAAATGCCTTTAGGAACCGGCGACCATTCCGACGTTACAGGTTTCATTTCCGGTGAAATCAATTTTGAAATCAGGCGACTGCAATTGCCTTACTCTATCCCTGGTGATTGCTTGCTCAAGCTTGCGCGTAACGAATCTGGCTACCAGCCAGATGTAATTGTCCTAGACCGAACCGCACTTGCAAGCGAACCGCGCTGGAAAAAAGAATCAGTCATCACGATGGGCTCTTCGGTGCGACTGGCTGTAGAGGTGGTCAGCACGAACTGGCGGGATGATTATTTTTTCAAAGCTTCCGACTATGAAGAAATGGGCATTCCCGAATACTGGATTGTAGACTATCTCGGTTTGGGCGGCCGCAAGTTTATCGGTAATCCCAAACAACCAACACTTTCGGTTTATCAATTAGTAGATGGAGAGTATCAGGTCAAACAGTTTAGGGGAAGCGAGAGGGTTGAGTCGCTGACTTTTCCAGAATTGAAATTAACGGCCGAACAGATTTTTCGGGCTGGCTTGCCGAACTAGCAAGTCGAAATTATGCAAAGGGCGTAAGATTGTCGAAGCCTTCCGACGACACCAAAACCTGACAATTGCGTCAAAATCTGGCAGCGAAAAAGCGGGAAAGTACGATCGCACAAAGCCTAAAAATTCTCATCTCGCCCACGATCGCACAAATATCACACAACAACTGCGGACACCACAACAGTCCAGAGCTTCCACATACACATTGCAATTTTTTTAATTGTGTGATATCATAAAACGTTCTTAAAAATAGCGCAACACTAACTATTACTGCATGGCAACGAAGCCAACGATCGCATTTACTCACCTCGGCTGCGAAAAAAATCGCATCGATACCGAACACATGATTGGCTTGCTGGCTCAAGCGGGCTATCAAGTCGATTCTAATGAAGAATTAGCCGATTATGTTGTAGTCAATACTTGCAGTTTTATCCAAGCGGCGCGAGAAGAGTCGGTCCGCACCTTGGTAGAATTGGCAGAAGCTAATAAAAAAGTAGTCATCACTGGCTGCATGGCACAGCATTTTCAGCAGGAATTGCTGGACGAATTGCCGGAAGCAGTCGCAATTGTCGGCACTGGCGACTATCATAAAATCGTCAATGTTATGCAGCAGGTGGAAAAGGGCGATCGAGTTTCCCTCGTCTCCTCAGAACCTACTTACATCGCTGACGAAACTACTCCCCGCTACCGCACCACGTCGGAAGGTGTCGCTTATCTGCGAATAGCAGAAGGCTGCGACTATCGCTGTGCATTTTGCATTATCCCGCACTTGCGCGGAAATCAAAGGTCGCGGACGATCGAGTCTATCGTCGCGGAAGCTAAGCAATTAGCCTCCGAAGGGGTAAAAGAAATTATCTTAATTTCTCAAATTACCACCAACTACGGCAAAGATATTTATGGCGAACCCAAACTCGCCGAATTGCTTCGGGCTTTGGGTGAAGTAGATGTACCTTGGATTCGGATGCACTACGCCTATCCTACAGGTTTGACTCCGCAAGTTGTCGCAGCCATCCGCGAAACACCCAACGTTTTGCCGTATTTGGATTTACCCCTGCAACATTCCCACCCGGAAATTTTGCGGGCGATGAATCGACCTTTTCAAGCTGGGATCAATGATGCCATAGTCGATCGGCTCAAAGCAGCACTTCCCGGCGCCGTGATGCGGACAACTTTTATTGTCGGCTTTCCCGGCGAAACCGAGGAACACGCAGCACACTTGCTGGAATTTGTCAAGCGCCACGAATTCGATCACGTAGGAGTTTTTGTATTTTCGCCAGAAGAAGGAACCCCAGCCTTTAGCTTGCCCCAGCAAATACCTGCAGAAATAATGGAAATGCGGCGAAATTCGGTAATGGCGGCACAACAACCTATATCATTGAAGAAGAATCAAGAGTCTGTCGGTCAGGTAGTTGATGTCCTGATAGAACAAGAACAACCAGAGACAGGCGAGTTGATTGGTAGATCCGCTCGGTTTTCCCCCGAAGTAGATGGACTCGTCTACGTCACAGGAGAAGCGCGGCTGGGTTCAATCGTATCTGTGAAAATTACTAATGCAGATGTCTACGACCTCTACGGTCAAGTCGATTTTAGATTTTAGATTTTAGATTTTAGATTGACTCCATAGATGAATCTGGGAGCTCGATATTTGGTCTAAAATTTGGGGATCGACTCTCATGAGTATCGGGGGCTTGTATTCGCTGTAGGGCAGGGTCAAGTGTAAGTGTTGCTGGAACTGTCGCGCTCGGCGGTGTGGCGAACAACAACCGGACACCCGCCAAAAATGATTAGCGGATTGTGCAGCAAAAGTAACGGTTTGTACAATATTGTGCAAAGATAGGTAGCAAAGGGTTATAAACCTTTATTAGCCTCTGGCTGCAATCGACCCTCCCCGTCGGGGTGCGGTAATCTCTACAGAACATCGGAAAATTTTAACGAATTTAATGTTTTGTTTCTGAATGTAAAGAGTTATGATGATAACAAGCCAGAAATAAGCGGGGATAATTTGAGATTGCTTCGCCGTCCGCCCTACACCACAACGGTATCCCGAAAGAGTGTTGAGATGGATAGGCGGTAACGGTCGCCCCATCCCCTGCTCAATCCCGCAGGCGACGGATTGCGGGATAGCGCCTGAACCAAACAACCTGTTACTACATGAGTAGTGAAGTGGGGCTGGTCATGATCCTCACTATAAAATGCCTAAGAGGGAAAGCTTGCAAGTACCTCAAAGGAAGTCCAATGTCCTGTTTTAAGAATGTTGGAAGCCTATAACCCGACTCCTGGCGGTTGGTATCGGTGATGTCACAAAATCAAAGACGGCTGTCGAATTGGTAAATTTAGTCACCATCGACGGAGCTGCCCTATACTCGATTGCTATTTAAGAAGGTGCGCGCAGGCGCAGCACCATAAAGAACTCTTATGAGTTCCTGCCCTAGAGCAGAAATCCGCATCCGAGTTGGGCAACTTAGAAGGCTAAGACTCGTTATTAGGAGCATTAATGAATTTATTGTTTGAAGGCTTAGGTCTTTCGGAAGAACTCGTTCTCCATCTGGAAACACTAGGCTTTACAGAACCTACTCCCATCCAAGTACAAGCAATTCCGCACCTGTTAGCAGGTCGCGACGTTGTGGGTCAAGCCCAAACAGGGACAGGCAAAACGGCAGCATTCTCGTTGCCCATCTTGGAGCGGATTGATTTAGATGTGACTGCGGTGCAAGCACTGGTGCTGACGCCGACTCGCGAATTGGCGATGCAAGTAACTGAAGCCATCCGCGATTTGAGCGGCATCAGCAGCGACGGCCCTGTAAAAGTGGGTCGCTCTCTGCAAGTTCTGACAGTGTACGGCGGTCAATCGATCGATCGTCAAATGCAGCGTTTGAAGCGCGGCGTGCACGTAGTTGTCGGTACACCCGGACGCATATTGGATATGCTCAGCCGCGGTAGCCTGAAACTAGACAAGATAAAGTGGCTAGTTTTGGATGAAGCTGACGAAATGCTGAGCATGGGCTTTATCCAAGATGTGGAAAAAATCTTGGATGCTGCACCAAAAGAACGTCAAACGGCATTTTTCTCGGCGACGATGGAAGCTTCCATTCGGAAATTGGTGGCGCGGCATTTGCGTAACCCAGTCAACGTCACCGTAGAACAGCCAAAAGCAACGCCAAAGCGTATCAGCCAAGGCGTGTACATGATTCCCCGTGGCTGGTCGAAGGCAAGAGCCCTACAGCCAATTTTAGAAATGGAAGACCCGGAATCTGCACTGATTTTTGTGCGGACTCGGCAGTCGGCGGCGGAACTCACCAGCCAACTGCAAGCAGCAGGTCACAGCGTTGATGAGTATCACGGTAATTTGAATCAGGCACAGCGGGAACGTTTGTTGCATCGGTTCCGCCAATGTCAGGTGCGCTGGGTAGTGGCGACTGATATTGCGGCGCGCGGTTTGGACGTGGATCACTTGACTCACGTGATTAACTACGATTTGCCCGACAGTGTGGAAAGCTACGTTCACCGGATCGGACGCACGGGCCGGGCTGGTCGCGAAGGAACGGCAATTACGCTGATTCAACCGGTCGATCGCCGCAAACTGCGTTTGATTGAACGTCACGTTCGATCGAGCTTGACGGTGCGAAACATTCCGACACGGGCGCAAATTGAAGCTCGTCAGTTGGAAAAGATGCAGGGTAAAGTTCGCGAAGCTTTGGCTGGCGAACGGATGGCATCTTTCTTGCCTCTAGTGTCTCAATTATCCGAGGAGTACGACTCCCACGCGATCGCCGCTGCTGCTTTGCAAATGGCTTTCGATCAAAGCCGTCCTGCTTGGATGGGCGCGGATTACGCTCAACAAGAAGATCCCCCGATTGGTGGAGAAAACAGCGTCAAGCCTATCTTGATCAAAAAGCGGGCTAAGACTGGTGAGGCGACTTTTTCTGGAGCACCGAGTGCTCCTGTTCCCCAGAACCGCTAATTGGTAGGGTGCACAATGTGCACCTTATTTAGAATTACTGTAGAGATGCGATCGATCGCACCTCTACTTTTTTTTATGGGTGTGAGACTCTATGGGGAATAAAAATCACAAAAAAGCTCTTCGTTCCTTGAACAAGCGGATTGCAGAACATGAAGAAAAGATTAGACTGGAATATGAGAAGGATTTTCCCGATGAAGGCTTAATCCGGCATTGGGAAAGTGAAATTCGAGCTTTTGAGAAAGGAATTCAGCAAGCTTTAAAACGATTGGGTAAATAAAGATGCAAGTTAGCGATCGGACAATTTCTGTAACTAATTCTACGCTGAGAACGTTAATTGATGAATTGGGTACTGAGTGTCAAAATGTGATTACTTTAATCCATCAGCTTCAGTTACCTGATTTGAGCGATCGACAAAAAGCTGAAATTCTAGCAGAGTTCCTGAGTGCTGCAATCCATCTCAACGTTCACTGCGGAGAGGATTTTCAGACACTAATTGCTGAGGAAATGACACAATTGTCGGATGATGATGAAGAGGATTAAGGAGACGCGGGCGATTCCCTACGGGATAGCTACGCACGCGCGTACATCAGGAAAAAGCCCTCCAGTCAACTCACAGAAAGGCTAAAAATCCTCATAAATAAGGAATAAAGTCATTACTACAAACTTGTGAACCCGGACTTTTGCACAGTTGTTTAATATTTCAGTTTAGCTGCGTGCTCACAAGAATTTTATGTACGCGATCGCCCTTAATTTCCACAATCAAATTAGAAGCCTTTTGGTCATTGCTGTAAGTCAATCGAGTCACTCCACCCTGCACAGATTGCGACCCATAACCGTAAGTTTTAACAACTTTTTGCCTGTTATCTCCTAGCTTCACACCATCAATTGTCAGAAACTTAGGATTGGTAGTAGAAACTAAATAAACTTTGCCCTCCCATGCTGCTACCGTCAATCCTGAGTAAGTTAGCGTGCGAATCTTGCCGCCGAGGCCAGGCCCAGCAGGTTTGGTTTCGTCGCGCTGCGGTTTTCCAAACTTACGTTTTGCCTCTTCTACAGACATCCCCAACCGAACGCCGCCAATCCCCAGGCGCGAATAGTTCAGCGCCGCCGGCTTTTGTGTCGCGCTGAGCATTCTTTCTAGAGTCACAACAGTTTGATTCATCGCAGGAACCGGACGAACTAAAGCAGCAAATCCTAAGCTCGAAATTGCGAGATTCATCATGATGCCAGCGACGGCTGTTGTCACAAACATTTTTACCATTTTTTTATAGCTTTATTTGGCAATGTATTCGCGCGATCGCCCGCTAGATCCGGATTGATACTAATAGGACTTACACAAAGACTCTGGGACGCACTGCGATGCTCTGAAACCGAATTTTTTTACCCAAACTACACAAAGAAACCCGGTTTTTACCAGAAATCTTAGGTTTAACAGTGAGGTATTCAGCAAGAAACTGGGTTTCTAGCGCAACTTAGGTAAATCCTGACTAATATTTTTTAACTTGTGAAAACCGCCAATTTCGGGCGAACCGAATTTGCTCCCCCACAAGCTTGCGTCCGCCTGCGAGGACTGACAGAATAGACCTCTTGCAAAAATAATTAGGACGGGCAAGATGCCCGTCCCACAAGAAGAAATAACTCTTGTGGGACGGGCATCTTGCCCGTCCCATCAATTGATGAAAGGATTTTTGCAAGAGGTCTAAAGAATAAAGGAGGTAACAACCGAAATTGCTGTGATATCCTAACAAAAGCCATATCTGCATAAAATAAGTAATTTAGATGACCGCAACAGATTCTGCTAAGCACCAAAAATCCAAGGCCCTCAAACCGGGTAGCCGCCGCCCCGCTAAAGAACTTTGCAGCGAGTGCGGTTTGTGCGATACATATTACATCCATTATGTCAAGGAATCTTGTGCTTTCTTAACACAGCATATCGCGGAATTAGAAGAAGAGATTCACGGGCGATCGCGCAATCTCGACAATCCCGACGATTGGTATTTCGGAGTCAGTCAAAACATGATGGCGGCTCGGAAAAAAGAGCCGATCGAGGGTGCTCAGTGGACGGGAATCGTCAGCACAATTGCCATTGAAATGCTCGAAAAAGGAATTGTAGAAGGCGTTGTGTGTGTCCAAAATACTAAAGAAGACCGCTTTCAACCGATGCCGATAATTGCTAGAAATCGCGAAGAAATTCTCGCAGCAAAAGTCAACAAACCAACACTCTCTCCCAATCTTTCAGTATTAGAACAAATCGAAAAATCGGGGATGAAGCGGCTGTTAGTAATTGGCGTCGGCTGTCAAATTCAAGCCTTGCGAACAGTCGAGAAAAAACTCGGTTTAGAAAAGCTCTACGTTTTGGGAACTCCCTGTGTCGATAATGTCAGCCGCGCGGGCTTGCAGAAATTTCTCGATACGACTAGCCGTTCTCCCGAAACAGTTGTATCTTATGAGTTTATGCAAGACTTTAACGTTCACTTCAAACACGAAGATGGTTCGGAAGAGAAAGTGCCGTTTTTTGGCTTGAATACTAAGGAATTGAAAGATGTTTTTGCTCCTTCTTGTTTGAGCTGTTTTGATTATGTGAATTCTTTAGCAGATTTAGTTGTGGGCTACATGGGAGCACCTTTTGGCTGGCAGTGGATTGTGGTGCGAAATGACACCGGGCAAGAGATGTTAGATTTGGTAACGGATCAGTTAAATACTCAGCCGGTGATGTCTAAGGGAAACCGAAAAGAAGCGGTTCAGCAAAGCATTCCGGCTTATGAAAAAGGAGTGACTTTGCCGATGTGGGCGGCGAAGTTAATGGGAGTTTTTATTGAGAGAATTGGGCCGAAGGGTTTGGAATATGCTCGGTTTTCGATTGATTCTCATTTCACTCGCAATTATCTCTACGTGAAGCGGAATTACCCGGAGAAATTGGAGGCTCATGTGCCGGAATATGCTAAGCGGATTGTGGGACAGTATAAGTTGCCTGAGTGAGGTGATTCGGAGAGTTTTTAAGAGGTATTTTGCAGGGACATGATATTGCCCTCTTTCCTTCAGTCCGGCAGGGGTTTAAACCCCTGCCTCAAAGCTTAAGTCCTTTGAAAAGGACTGAATCAATTATTGGTTGTGTTTGTGGTGCAAGATGGCTTTAACTTTCAATTAGATATATAAGATTATGACACTTATAGTGGCACAGAAATATATCAATTTACCAAGGTCGAGCGCACTTACTTGTTGTGTGCTTCTAGCATTATCTGGAAATGGAGTGTCGGCGAAAGCAGCAGAAGTGCGATCGGGAAACAGTGGACGAACATTTGCGGATTGGTGTCGCGAAAAAGATGCTTTGAGTCCTGAAACTAAACATACTGTTGAAGTGCTGTTGAAGGAAGCAGGAACTACTGAGTGCGATGCAGCCGATCGAAAACTTTCTAGTTTGACAAAACTCTGGATCTTAGGGAAAGAAATCAGCGACATCAAACCCCTAGCATCCCTAACTAATCTGACAGAACTCAACCTCGACACCAATAAAATTAGTGACATAAAACCGCTAGCATTCTTGACTAACCTGAACGTACTCGAGCTCGGCCACAATCCTCTTAGCGACATTCAACCCCTAGCATCCTTGACTAACCTGACTGCGCTAACTTTCGGCAATAATCAAATCAGCGACATCCAGCCGCTAGCATCCTTGACTAAACTGAACCTGCTCTTACTCACCAACAATAAAATTAGCGACATCAAAGCCCTAGCATCCTTGACTGACCTGACTACTCTCTACATCAACAAAAATACTATCAGCGATATCAAATCTTTGCAATCTTTGACTAAACTGACTGAGATTTGGCTCGACAACAATCAAATCAGCGACATCCAGCCGCTAGCATCCTTAACTAACCTAGATGTGCTCTCACTCAACAACAATCAAATTAGTGACATCAAAGCCCTAGCATCCTTGACTAACCTGACTCGGCTCTCCCTCAGCTTCAATCAAATCAGCGACATCCAGCCGCTAGCATCCTTGACTAACCTAGATGTACTCTCACTCGAAAGCAATAAAATTAGTGACATCAAACCCCTAGCATCCTTGACTAACCTAACTGGGCTCGGTCTCGACAACAATAAAATTAGTGACATCCAACCACTAGCATCCTTGACAAAACTGAATTTGCTCGGTCTCGGTAACAATCAAATTAGTGAGATTAAACCACTAGCATCCTTGACTAATCTGAATTGGCTCTCACTCGACAACACTCAAATCAACGACATCAGACCGCTAGCATCCTTGACTAAACTGAACCGGCTCGACCTCACAGGAAATTCGATCGCTCCCAAAACCTGCCCTCTCAAGCCAGAATATATTTGCATATGGTAAGTTTCAACAACTATAATTAGGCAGAAACTGGGTTTTTCCGAAATTACTCATTTACCGCCTGAAATCTCGAAAAAACCCGGTTTCTGGAGACTCGAATGGTTTGTATTTAAGAGCGATAGCCCATTAATTCCCCTCCGTTTAGGCAGAAACTGGGTTTTTCCGAAATTACTCATTTACCGCCTGAAATCTCGAAAGAACCCGGTTTCTTGAGACTCGAATGGTTTGTATTTAAGAGCGATCGCACACCAACATTTTCCTACAAATCAGCAGCGTGCTGCTTCAATTCATCCAAAGAAACGTATTCCAAAGTCAAGGCGTGAGTCGCACCCAACACCACAAGCGGCGCACATCCAGCATCCATTGCTTCCTTCCACCGAGAGGCGCACAAACACCAGCAATCCCCAGGTTTCAAACCGGGAAAGTTAAATTCGGGAACCGGAGTGCTCAAATCATTTCCATTCGACTTGGTGAATTGCAAAAACTCTTCTGTCAGTTGAGCACAAACGGTGTGAGCCCCAAAGTCACCACCACCTGTATTGCATTTGCCGTCCCGATAATATCCTGTCATTGGCGAAGTGCAGCAAGTCTCTAACTTTCCGCCCAGCACATTTGTAGCTTCCGTCACCATCGCAACTCCTGAGTAAAACTCTTCGATCTAATTTTACACAAATCGTTGTTTATATATTTTTTTCCATGACAAAGTTGATTAATTTTTGTCCTCTGCATTCTACTTCTTGTTTTCTAATCGCAATAAATCCCTGGCTTTCAAAAAAAGGTCTAGCTGTAATGCTGGCTTCGGTAAATAACTTGTTAATTCCTAAGTCTTGGGCTTTTAACTCAATTTGTTTTAAAATTAGCCTGCCGACTCCTTGCCTTTGAAAATGTTGATGACAGAAAAAGCAATCGATATGGCCGCTTGCTTCTAATTCCCCAAAACCTGCAATTTTCTCACCCTCTTCTGCTACGAAAGTAAATTTACTGCTTAAACTTTTAGTCCAACTTTCGATATCCATATCTGCTGGCGCCCAAGCATCTACTTGTGCTTGTGTGTAATCGCGGATGTTTACTTCGTGTATGGTGTCGTAAAACAGTTGTACAATTTGTTGGGTATCACCGATTTCGTAGGGTCGTACTCTCATAAATTATCTCACTGCGATCGCTTCTTTGATATTAATTTGGGATTTTTAACCGCTTCGCAACACGGATGGATGTTGGCTTTTACCATTGTGTCTCATTTCTTGCAGGGCGATCGCCCCAAAATTTCTCTACCACCCCTTGACAAACTCTATTACTCTATGTTAAAGAATTAGGATCGCGAATTAAATAACTTACAATTTTAATTGTTATTGTGGGATGGGCGTCCCGCCCGTCCTTTTTGGACG
>NZ_JAUBPB010000007.1:13727-155557 GCF_036700545.1 Microcoleus sp. SVA1B4 | reverse complement strand
TACAACAAACTACATTGAAATTTAGTCGGATTTAACTGTAGCATATTTTGGGTTCCAGTTAAGATGCGTTTACCCTGGCTGTCTAATCTAGATCGGGATAGATGTTCGACAGTTTACGAAAAGTTAAGCGAGAAGTACCCGTGTTTTTATTGAATAAAGTATTTAAAACACAAAATGCAGGCGAGAGCTTGTGTATCGCTCATAAACTGAAATACGATCTACTGGACATTGCAGATTCTCTATCTTAAAATAGATAAATTCTGTCATACTCAGGCGCTTGCGGAAAAACGGCTGGTCATTACTAAGCTTGTTATACAAAAGATGCCATTACACAAGGTATTAGCAAACAAGATGGAGCTAAAAAAATAAATAAGAAACGCTGATACCGCATTCATTAACACTTCCATTTGATTAACTTTACTTACTGGGTAAGACTAGCAACATGAACAACACTCCTATTCGTTCAAAAGACCGTTTTTTGGTTTTCGGCGCCCCGGCGATCGAAGATGCCGAAATTCAAGAAGTGGTGTCAACCATGAAAACAGGTTGGCTGGGTACAGGCCCTAAAGTCATGAGTTTTGAAAATGACTTCAAAGCTTACAAGGGTTCCCAGTACGCGATTTCAGTCAATTCCTGTACGGCGGCACTGCACTTGAGCATCCTCGCTGCTTCGTTAGAACCGGGGGATGAAGTCATTACTACTCCGATGACTTTTTGCGCTACAGTTAATGCGATCGTCCACGCCGGGGCAACGCCGGTACTGGCGGATGTAGATCCGGTGACAATGAATATTGACCCGGCTCAAGTCGAAGCTAAAATAACTTCAAAAACTAAAGCAATTTTGCCAGTTCACTTCGCAGGTCGTCCCTGCGATATGGATGCGCTTTGCGAGATTGCTCGCCGTCACAACTTGAAGTTAATTGAAGACTGTGCTCACGCGATCGAAACAGAGTACAAGGGACGGAAAGCAGGCACATTTGGCGACTTCGGATGCTTCAGCTTTTATGTCACCAAAAACATTACGACAGGCGAAGGAGGAATGATTATCGTCAGCAGTCAAGAATACGCCGACAGGCTCAAAATTTTAGCGCTGCACGGTATGAGCAAAGATGCTTGGAAGCGCTTCGGAGACTCGGGTTACAAGCACTACCAAGTGGTGGAGGTCGGTTTTAAATACAATATGATGGATCTGCAAGCTGCGATCGGCATTCATCAAATGAAACGAGTTGCTCCTTATTGGCAGCGGCGGGAGCAGATTTGGCAGCGCTACAACGAAGCATTTGCGGATTTGCCGATTACTTTGCCAGCGAAGCCCGAACCGGATACCATTCATGCTTATCACCTGTACACCATCCTGGTAGATGAAGCCAAAACAGGAATCAGCCGCGACGAGTTTCTCAACGCTATGAATGCTGAAAATATCGGTGTCGGCGTACATTATATGAGTATGCCAGAACATCCTATCTATCAAGAAATGTTTGGATGGCAGCCGGAAGACTATCCCAATGCTAGGTACATCGGACTGCATACAATTAGCTTGCCGATTTCGGCAAAATTAACAGATGCAGATGTGGAAGATGTAATTGCTGCTGTTAAAAAATGTTTGGCGATCGGCAAAACTAAGAATCTAGCTTTGGCAACAGCAGGCTAAAGTCCTGAAATAGGTTGCCATACAAACATCCTAGCTGTTTTTTTAGAAAAGCAGCTAGGATGTTTTTTTCGATATTTTTTCTCCACAACGCCCTTTACAAGGTAATGATTGGCAGCTCGCTTTAATTAAACATAAAATCCGATCGCTTTTAGAGTCCCGACAACTAGGCGCGAAGTTGAGGTTCTCGGTATTCTGTTTTTTTAAGTGGTATTACTTAGCAAATCCGGCTTAATACCCGGTCGGTTATCTTAGTCCGTAAGAGCCTGGACGAGAGTATGTGTAGCAACAATTTAAATCCCCACGTTATCTAAAACGCTTGAAAAGCCCTATTTAGTAAGACGCCAAACATCTTGGAAAATTTTTCAGTGCATTTTGGATGCTGCTGTTTCATTCTTTACAGTAAAATTACATAATTTTTGGTTCAGGGCCTTGTCAGTGAATTTACTTAAATGTTATATTTTCAGCATACAATCACTGTCAGACGGAAGAATCTACTTTTCAATCAAACAAGACTGGTCTCTAAACCGAGCCTGATTTTTCTATATCCGTGTTTAGAAACAAGTAGAAAAACTTTACTTAACTCAAGATGAATCCCATGTTAAAACTGAGTGCTTTATTCCCAATCCATTGCGATGACCGAGCCATCAGCCACGTATTTTTTTCAGTGTGCAAACAATGGCAAAACCCTGAGCTGAAGGCTCGCATGGTTGTCCCGAGTTGCGATAGCTCCTGTCGCGACTCAAATATAGTTGAAGCAATTCCGTCATTGCTGAAAAAACTGTATTACCGCAGCGATAGTGCTCCCAAAATTAAGGCAGAGAAGCATTTTCTCAAAGATATCAAAAATTTTGATGTTGCCTACTTGTGGCCCGGTCTCTCAGTAGATACTGTAAAAAGCGTTAACAAGCAGAGTAAGGCGATTTTTTTGGAGCGAGTTAATACTTGTCAAAGGCAAGCTAAGAGTATCCTTGACGATGCTTACTCTCGCTTGGAATTGCAACCTCAACACACAATTACCCCAGAAACAATTAAGAACGAAGAGCAAAAACTCAAGCTAGTTGACTTCCTGTTTTGTCCCAGTCCGGCAGTAGTAAAATCGTTTCAAGACGCCGGAGTTCCTGAAGAAAAACTGCTGTTAACCACTGAAGGTTGGTCGCCAGAGCGTTTCCCCAATTATCAATTCCAAAAACCGCCATCAGAGGAAGTTAACGTCCTTTTCCTAGGCTTTGCCTGCGTCCGCAAAGGGGTTCACCTACTGTTGCAGGCTTGGGAGCGAGCTGGGATTAAGGGAAAGCTGACTATTTTTGGCAGACTCGAACCGGCGATCGCTCAAACTTGCAGCCATTTGCTGGAACGTTCTGATGTAGTTCACTTTGATTATGCTTTGGACTACAGTTCTGCCTATCGCCAAGCTGACTTTTTTGTCTTACCCAGTCTCGAGGAAGGTAGCCCACTCGTCATCTATGAGGCGATGGGTCATGGTTTGCCTATTCTGGCTTCACCGATGGGAGGAGGCGGTGTTGTGCGTGATGGCATTGACGGCATAATTCTTCCTCCCTACGATACTGACGCCTGGGTGGAGGGACTGCGCCAACTATCTAATTCTCCTGATTTGCGCGCTAAAATGGGAGCCGCCGCCCGCCAGCGAGCTTTGGAGTTGACTTGGCCACAAGTTGCTGCTAGGCGCGGAGAGCAGATTCGGCAAAAAATGCAGGCAAAATAAAAACTAAATAGAAGAGGACTGACCAAAAAAATGGGATGCAAGCCCCTTCTTCAGTGGCCGGCTTTTCTTGATTTCTGATATAGTCCTTCAAAACTTCTTTCTTACGCACCCCAGCAGAAACAGCAAAATAACTAGGACTCCATAATGCTTCTTTGTGGGGTTTTTTGTGTCTAGCCTGCCCGTACCGACGGCTTAAAGGTTGAGTCGAATTTAGGTGATAGGTGGAATGAATCGGCTAATGAGCAGTGCGTTGAGCTAAGATTGCACCCAGCCATAGAAAAGGGGTAAAACTTTTGACTATGACATAAAATTATTTTGCAATAGGTCTAATGTAAATTGTGTAGCCTGTCTTTGATTTTTGTGCGAGTCAACAATGCAGACTCACAGCGTTCCCAGTAAATTTTAGCAACGCGATCGCCCTGATTCTGACGCCAACACTCGGCAAACAGCCGCCCCGCTTTAGCTAACTTCCCTTCCGAGTAAATTTCCAAAGCTTCTGCAAACAATTCCAGTGTAGCTAACTTGCCCTCTTTAATTTCTAGCGAGTCGCAATCAAACACCTCATAAACTGTCACCGCTTCAGATTTTCCCTTGACTTTTACCGTGTCTAGAGTGCGGATTGCGTACAGAGATGGATTTTCCAAGCGCGAGTAAGTTGACTGGGTGATTAACAGCGACACCCCATAATTTTTCGTCAAACTTTCCACACGAGAGGCTAAATTAACCGCATCGCTGATTACCGTCCCGTCCATGCGATTGGGTCCGCCAACCGTTCCCAGCATCAAAGTTCCAGTATTGATCCCAATCCCAATCTGAATCGGTGGATAACCACAATTGGCGCGATTTTGATTGTATTCAACGAGGCTCTGCAGCATAGCAATTCCCGCTTTCACCGCATGATCCGCTTCCCCACTAAACAGCGCCATAATCGCATCGCCAATATATTTATCAATAAACCCATTATTTTCATTAATAACGGGTTCCATGCGACTGAGATAGGAATTGATAAATTTGAAATTGTCCTCCGGCGTCATACTTTCCGAAAGCGTGGTAAAATCGCGAATGTCGGAAAATAGCACCGACATTTCTAACTGCACTTGGTCGCCCAATTCCACATCAATAATACTTGATTTATTTAGAAAATGGAGGAATTGATTAGGGACGAAGCGCTGGTAAGCTTGGTTGAGTTGGAACAGTTCATTGGTAAATCTGATTCGCTCTGTTTCGGCTTTTTTACGCTCCGTGATATCTTGAAAGGCTACAATTGCATAAGAAATATTGTCCTTTTCATCATAGATGGGAGTACCCCAAGCCTCGATCGGAATAATCTTGTCGCCTTGGTGGATTTCCAGATCCTCAACAGTAACGCTTTCGCCCCTCAACGCCCGCTTAGTCGGCAATTCGGCAGAGGGATATTCCCGCTCTGTTCCAGCTTGATACATTTGATAAATCTCTGGTATTTGCTCGCTGGTGACTTCAGCAATAACTTCTTTACCTAATAATTGAATAGCAGCGCGATTACTGTAGTAAGGTTTGCCAGAAGCATCCACCACTGACACCCCGACCGGCATGGCTTCTAAAAATTGAGTCAGTCTGTTCTCACTTTCGCGAATTTCTGTATAGAGTTTAGAATTTTGAATCGAGATCGCCGCCTGTCCAGATAACACTTTTAATAGTTCCACTCTTTCTGGCGTAAAAGCTCCGGCTGTCAGATTGTTTTCTAGGTAAACAATGCTGACGATTTGAGATTGGTTAATTAGCGGGACACATAAAATTGATTTAGGCTGATGCTTTTGGATGTAGGGGTCGTTGGTAAATTGTCCCTCTCGGACAGCATCATCGAGTACCACGCTTTCTTGAGTGCGAGCCACATAATTGACAATTGCGGAGGAAAGTTTCTGACAATTTTCAACTGAGATTGACTGCAACACGGTGACTTGTTGGGAATTTATTGTCCCTTCAGCTTCAATTAACAGTTTTCCCTGAATTGATAAAATTAGATATCCTCTTTCCGCTCCGGCACTTTCCATCAGAATTTTCATCAAGCTAGACATTAGCTTGTCTAGCAGAATTTCACCTGAAATCGCCTGAGAAGCTTTCATGACTGTGGTGATATCTAAGTTAGAACCAGAACCCTTGGTCGTCACTGATGCCGTAGTTGTAGTTGTTTTTATTCCGGGTTGGATTGGCGCCAATAACTGAGAATATCGTGTTTCTAAATCTTTTACCTTAGCAGTGGCTCCCCATTGGAGATAACAATAATACGCCTCAATCATGTAGGTTTGAGCAAGTTTTTCTTTGCCCCATTCCCAGTAGAATTTGGCTGCTAGTTCGTTAGCTAGTGCTTCTTCGTTAAGGAATTTATTTTCTTTGGCTCCAGAAATGGCGCGATCGTACATTTCAATCGCCTCAGCTTTATTGCCCAACACCCGTTGCCGTTCTGCCTCAACCAAATACCATTTATGCAGATAATTCATGGGAGCATTTTCCGCCCACTGTTGTAAAGTGGTTTGATGTGTTTGTACCTGAGCGAGAATTTCTACTTGCTCAATTTCTAGCTGTGTGGGAAATAGCGCCAAGTGTGTTAGGGCGGCATAGAAAGGGAAAATGGGAAAATAAAAACTTCCCGATACTGCCATCAAATACGAATTAACTTGGGTAATGTGGTATATGGCAGCCGAATAATTCCCAAACGAGTAAGCAAGAAGTAGTTTGTTGATGTAGATAAAAGCGAGCGCTGTGAATTCATTGTTCTGATAGCGCTTAGGAATAATTACAGTTTCATCGTATGCAGTTCCTATTAAGCAATCCGGTTGACTCACACATTCCGTCAAATTCTGCACCGTCTGCCGCATCATATCCAAATAATCCTGAGCAGAATATTGCTTCACCCGATCTAAGGCAGTGCTGTAATCTGCTAGTTCGGCTCCCCAACGGTCTAGTTCTACCCCACCGAAAAAGTTGGCATAAAAGTAAATAGTTATGTTGTAGCCAGCGTATAGAAAATCGCCCGTTTCCATGCCCGCCCTGTAGCCATCTTTCAGCGTCGGTACCGTTGCCCAGAGAGCTTCTTGGTGATGCTGAATAAAGCAACTAAACACAAACAGAATCATGGACTTTAATTCGGGCACATTGAACCGATCGAGCAATGAAAGTGCCAATTTACCAAAGGCATAACCCGTTTCCACCTTTCCTAAAAAGGCACACAGAACCATCCCGTGCATCGCATAACCCACCGTCGATGCGGGTGCATTCCCAAAGGAGAGCGATAAACTCACCATCGTGGAGGTAACTAGGGGCAGCAAACCGGGCATTGCTTGAAAAATGGGTGCACATAACATTCTTAAGAGTTGCATAGCTGCCCGAGTCTGTGGATTTGTCATCAAAGGCAAGTCAACCAGTTGCTCGATTTGTCTGTCCTGAAGTTGGCTAGCCAGGGCTTGCAGCGCTTTACCAATCGTGGCTTTGTCAGGTTCGCTGGGGAGATCGATTCCCAGTAGTCGCAGGGCATCTCTACCCACTGCGATCGCTTCTAACACCTTGCTCTGGGCTGTCTGAGCGGCAATTTGAATTTCGTAAATTTTAATTTTGTCTAAAATCGTCTTAGCTTCTTGCAATACCAATGCTGCCATCTGTTCCATACCCTCAAAGTCAGCATTCAAATAGGCAGCTTCGGTAGCAGCAACATAGAGATTTAGGGTCAATTCATACTGAAGAAGCCAGCAGTTGGCTGTTAGTAGCTCAATCCCTGTTTGCAGATAGACCATTGCGGCTGCGTAGGCGGTAGAATTTCTGGCCTTACCTCCCGCTTCTAAGTTGAGTAGGGCTAAGGCTTCTCGTTCGCTTAATTGATTGATTAACTCAATTCCTTGATTTAAATGCCCCACAATATCAAAGAGTTTTTCTTCTCTTTCTATGTCCGAATATTTGTGTAGGAGTAACTGTCCAATTTTGAGATGAGTAGCTTTTTTTTTGTTTTCGGGTATTAGGGAATAAGCTGCTTGCTGGACGCGATCGTGCAGGAACTTATAAATTGGGTTAGCCACAGACTCAGTAGGGGATTGAGCATCTGTTTGAAGGAAGTTATAGCCTTCTTTTATCAGTATAATAAGTCCTTCTTCCAAGGCTTTCCAGAGTGCTGATGCCGTTTGTTCTGGTAATTCTTCGCTGACTATTGCCAATGTATCTAAATCAAACTGTGCCCCAATGCAAGCCGCCAACTTGAGAACATTCTGAGTTTCTTTCGGCAACTTCTGCAATTGCGCCGCCATAAACTCCACCACATCCGAGGCGTGGGTAAGTCTAGCTTGAGCAATATCGCACTGCCACCCCCCTTTACTTCCCCCCTTAGTAAGGGGGGACACAGGGGGGTCAAAGATAATTTGACCATCTTCATACAAGGCCTTGAGGAATTGAGTAGAGAAAAAGGGATTACCTTTGGTTTTTTGATAAACCAGTTCTGTCAATGGCCCGGCAAAGGATAAATCGCAAATCAGTGTATCTGCTACCAACTGATTGAGATCTGCTAAACTCAACGGTTGCAGGGTAATAGTATTCACCACAGCCCCAGACTTAATAATCTCATCCACTGTCAACATAAACGGATGAACAGGGGAGACTTCATTATCCCGATAAGCACCCAATACTAACAGATGGCCCGTATCTTCCATCAACAGTTGTAATAACTTCAAAGATGCGGAATCTGCCCACTGCAAATCGTCCAGAAACATCACTAAGGGATGTTCGGCGGTGGTAAATACTTGCACAAATTTCTGCATCAGCAGATTGAAGCGATTTTGGGCGGCACTCCCCGACAATTCTAGTGCAGGATTTTGAGCGCCAATGATGTGTTCTAATTCAGGAATTACGTCAATCAAGACTTGCCCACTCTCGCCTACTGCGGTGAGAATCATGGTTTTCCATCTGTGTAACTGAGCGTCACTTTCTGATAATAATTGCCCCATCAATTCCCGAAATGCTTGCACAAATGCACTAAAGGGAATATTGCGTTGAAATTGGTCGTATTTGCCTTTGATAAAATAGCCACGCTGTCGGGCGATCGGCTTGTGAACTTCGTTCACTACTGCGGTTTTACCAATCCCAGAAAAGCCAGCTACTAGCATCATTTCACTGCCGGATAAATGCGATCCCCCCCCGCCCAGGGCGGGCACGGGGGCACCGCCCCTACTAACGGAGTCACATGAAGCCCCATTTATTAAGGGGGGCTGGGGCGATCGTCTTGATGCAATCCGTTCAAAAGCAGCTAATAGATTATCAACTTCACTTTCCCGGCCGTATAACTTTTCGGGTATCAGGAAACGGTCTGTAATATCTCGCCTTCCCAAGTCAAATTCTTCTATGCTATCGGTTTGTTGTAATTGAAGCAGACACATTTCTAAATCATGCTTTAGCCCCCCGGCTGTTTGATAGCGGTTTTCTGCGTTCTTCGCCATCAGTTTACTGACAAGTTGAGACACAATTAGGGGAATTTTTGGCTCTATTTCGTGCGGAGGAACTGGCTGTCTAGCAATGTGGCAGTGAACAAGTTCTAAAGTATCTTCAGTCTCGAAAGGTAGTTTTCCTGTCAGCAATTCGTAGAATGTGACACCGAGAGAGTAAAAGTCAGTACGGTAATCGAGAGTGCGATTCATTCTCCCCGTTTGTTCTGGTGAAATATACGCTAATGTGCCTTCTAAAATGTTGGGGTTTTTCAGGGTGGGCGTTTCTCGCGTTAGCTGAGTGGATATGCCAAAATCAATAATTTTTAATTGTTCTGTTTCCGGGTTGTAAACAATATTTGAGGGATTAATATCTTTGTGGATGATGTTGGCGCTGTGAATTTGCCCTAAAATTTCAGTTGTGGCGATCGCAATTTGTAAAAATTCTTCAAGAGTAAAGGAGCGCTGCTGCATCCAAATTGTCAAGGATTCCCCGCCAAAGTCCTCAACAAACATCACGAGGCTATTTTGGTATTTTTGCAAGTCATAGACTCGCACGACTCCCGCCTCTTTCAACTCTTGGGTGATGCGGTATTCGGTGCGGTAGCGCACCAATTCTTGAGGTGTGGGGTAGCTTTCTTTGAGGAGTTTGAGGATAATTGGCTCTTTATCTGCTTCCCGAATGGCCCGGTAAACCAGAGAGTTGGCGCTTTCATAGAGAAGTGTCTGGACGGCAACGCCTGGAATCGAGAGCATATTGGTTTTTTTTGCTAAAAATTAAAGCTAACTCAAAACGCACCAGCTTTCTGTATACAATAGCGCGTTAGAAACGAAAAATTTTTGTTTTTGTAACAAATGTTTAGTTTTTCCGGTAACAGCCTGCAAATACTTTGGGGTAGCCCCGATCGCGATCGCCTAATTTGTAGAGTGTCTCAACAGTCGATCGCACTTTTGCTGTGATTTTCAGGAATAGCAACCACTTAATGTAAATTGTGTAGCCTGTCTTTGATTTTTGTGCGAGTCAACAATGCAGACTCACAGCGTTCCCAGTAAATTTTAGCAACGCGATCGCCCGGATTCTGACGCCAACACTCGGAAAACAGCCGGGCCGCTTCAAATAACTTCCCTTCCGAGTAAAGTGCCCTAGCTTCTGCAAACAATTCCAGCGTAGCTAACTTCGCCTGTTTAATTTCTGGTGAATCTGCATCAAACACCTCATAAATCGTCACAGCTTCAGATTTTCCCTTGACTTTTACCGTATCGAGAGTGCGGATTGCGTACTGGGAAGGATTTTTCAGGCGCCCATAAGTGGGCTGCGTAATTAACAGCGACACCCCATAATTTTTTGTCAAACTTTCCACACGAGAAGCTAAATTCACCGCATCGCTGATGACCGTCCCGTCCATGCGATTTGGTCCTCCCACAGTTCCCAGCATCAAAGAACCCGTATTAATCCCAATCCCAATTTGAATCGGCGCATAGCCCGAATTAGCGCGGTTTTGAGTGTATTCAGCGAGACGGTGCAGCATAGCAATTCCCGCTTTCACCGCATTATCCGCCTCGCCGCTAAATAGCGCCATAATCGCATCGCCAATATATTTGTCGATAAACCCGTGATTTTCATTAATGACTGGTTCCATGCGAGAAAGATAAGAATTTATAAATTTGAAATTATCCTCCGGCGTCATAGTTTCCGAAAGCGTGGTGAAGTCGCGAATGTCGGAAAACAACACCGACATTTCTAACTGCACTTGGTCGCCCAATTCCACATCAATGATGCTTGATTTCTCTAGAAACTGGAGGAATTGATGGGGAATAAATCGCTCGTAAGCTTTGTTGAGTTGAGCCAGCCTGCTTTCATTTTCGCGTACTTCTGTATAAAGCTTAGAATTTTGAATTGAGATAGCCGCTTGTCCAGATAACACTTTTAATAGTTCCACTCTTTCAGGGGTAAAAGCTCCCGCTGTCAGATTATTTTCTAAGTAAACAATACTAATGACTTGAGATTGGTTAATCAGCGGTACACATAAAATTGATTTGGGCTGATGCTTTCGGATGTGGGCGTCGTTGGTAAATTGTCCCGATCGCGCAGCATCATCTAGTACCACGCTTTCTTGAGTGCGACTCACATAATTGACAATTGCGGAGGAAAGTTCTTGACAGGTTTCAACGGGGATTGACTGCAACACGGTGACGAGTTCGTCATTGATGGTTCCTTCAGCTTCAATGAACAGTTGTCCCTGGCTTAACAAAATTAGATAGCCTCGTTGCGCCCCTGCATTTTCCATCAAAATTTTCATCAAGCTAGACAGTAGCTTATCTAGCATAATTTCTCCAGAAATCGCCTGAGAAGCCTTCATGACTGCGGCAATATCTAGGTGATTTCCCGAACCAGTCGTTGTCATTGCTACGGTAGTTTGAGTGTTTTTCCTTCCCGGTTGAGTTACCGCGAATAAGTGAGGATATCGCGTTTCTAAATCCGTTACCTTAGCAGTGGCTCCCCATTCAACATAACAATAATACGCCTCAAATATGTAGGCTTGAGCAACTTTTGTTTTGCCCCATTCCGAGTAGAATTTGGCTGCTAGTTCGTTGGCCAGGGCTTCGTCATTAACATATTTGTTTTCTTTGGCTCCCGAAATTGCGCGATCGTACATTTCAATCGCCTCGGCTTTATTGCCCAAAACTCGATAGCGTTCTGCTTCCACTAAATACCATTTATGCAGATAATTCATCGGAGCATTTTGCGCCCACTGTTGCAGCGTGCTTTGATGGGTTTCCACTAAGCCAAGAATTTCAGTTTGCTCAATTGCTGGCTGTGTGGGAAAAAGTGCCAGGTGCGTCAGGGCAGCATAAAAATGAAAAATGGGAACAAAAGCCGATCCAGATACTCCCATCAAATACTGTTTGACTTGGGAAATGTGGTCTAGGGCAGCCGTATAATTGCCATAGCAGTAAGCAAGCAGCAGTTTGAAGATGCAGGCACAGGCGATCGCCGTAAATTCATTATCCTGATAGTGCTTGGGAATCATCACCGTTTCATCGTAGGCAGAGCCTATTAACAAATCCGGTCGAGTATGGGTTTCCCTCAAGTTATGCACCGTCTGCTGAATCATATCCAAATAAATCCGCGCAGAATATTGTTTCAACTGCGCCATGACAGCCCTATAACTTGCTATTTCTGGTTCCCAAGTGTCTAGTTCTACACCAGCGAATAAATGAGTATAAAAGCAAATATATATGTTGTATCCAGCGTCTACAAAGTCGCCGGTTTCCATACCAAACCTATAGCCCTCTTTCAGCGTCGGTATCGTTGCCAAAAGAGATTCTTGGCGATGCTGAATCCAGCCACCAAACAAAAGTAGAACTGTGGACTTGAATTCGGGTACATTCAACCTATCGAGCAATGAAAGTGCCAATTGCCCAAAGCCATAACCCGTTTCCACCTCTTGTAAAAAGGCACACAACACCATCCCGTGCATCGCATAACCCACCGTCGATGCGGGCGCATTTCCAAAGGAGAGCGATAAACTCACCATCGTTGAGCTCAGCAGGGGCAGCAAACCGGGCATTCCCTGGAAAATGGGTGGAAACAACATACCAGACAGTTGCATAGCTGCCTGAGTCTGTGGATTTGTCATCACAGGTAGATCAACCAATTCCTCAATCTTTCTGCCGCCGAGGAGAGCCGCAAGGGCTTGTAGCGCTTTGCCAATCTTGGCTTCATCAGGTTCGGCAGGGAGTTCAATCCCCAATTGTAAGAGTGCCTCTCTTGCTACTGCGATCGTTTCTAACACCTTGCTCTGAGCTGTCTGAGCGGCAATTTTAATTTCGTAAATTTTAACTCGATCTAAAATTGTTTGAGCTTCTTGCAAAACCAGCGCTGCCATCTGTTCCATACCATCAAAGTCACCATTCAAATAGGCAATTTCAGCAGCAGCAACATAAAGATTTAGCGCCAATTCATATTGAGTTTGCCAGCATTGAGGTGTCAGTAACTCAATTCCCGTTTGTAGATAGATATTTGCCGCAGCGTAGGCGGTAGAATTTCTAGCCTTACGTCCAGCTTCTAAGTTTAGTTGGGCTAAGGCTGAGCGTTCACTTAACTGAGCGATTAACTCAATTCCTTGATTTAAATGCCCCACAATATCAAATATTTTTTCTTCTGTTTCTATCTCGGAAGAACTTTGTAGTAGTAACTGTCCAATTTTTAGATGAGTGGCTTGTTTTTGGTCGTCAGGAATCAATGAATAAGCCGCTTGCTGGACGCGATCGTGCAGAAACTTATAAGTGGGATTAGCAACAGACTGATTTGGGGATTGAGCATCTGCTTGAATGAAGTTATAGCCTTCTGAAAGCACTAAAATGAGTCCTTCTTGCAAGGCTTTCCACAGCGCTGATTCCGTTTCTTCTGGTAATTCTTCGCTGACTATTGCCAATGTCTCTAAATCAAACTGCGCCCCAATGCAAGCCGCCAGTTTGAGAACATCCTGAGTTTCGGCAGGCAACTTTTGCAATTGCGCCGCCATAAACTCCACCACATCCGAGGCGTCGGCAAATTTAACTTGATTAATATCGCACTGCCACCCCCCTTGTACCCCCCTCTGTCCCCCCTTGGTAAGGGGGGATGAAAGGGGGGTGGGGGATTGAGGGGGGTTAAAAATAATTTGACCATCTTCATACAAGGCCTTGAGGAATTGAGTCGAGAAAAAGGGATTGCCTTGGGTTTTTTGATAAACCAATTCTGTCAGGGGCCCGGCTAAAGATAAATCGCAAATCAGCGTATCTGCTACCAACTGATTTAGATCTGCTAAACTCAACGGTTGCAGGGTAATCGTATTCACCACTGCCCCAGACTTCACAATCTCATCCACAGTCAACATAAACGGATGAGCCGGTGATACCTCATTATCCCGATAAGCACCCAATACTAACAGATGCCCCGTATCTTCCATCAATAGTTGTAATAACTTCAAAGATGCGGAATCTGCCCACTGCAAATCGTCCAAAAACATCACTAAGGGATGTTCTGCTTGGGTAAATACTTGCACAAATTTCTGCATCAGCAGATTGAAGCGATTTTGGGCGGCACTCCCCGACAATTCTAGTGCAGGACTTTGAGGGCCAATGATGTGTTCTAATTCAGGAATTACGTCAATCAAGACTTGCCCACTCTCGCCTACTGCGGTGAGAATCATGGTTTTCCATCTGTGTAACTGAGCGTCACTTTCTGATAATAATTGTCCCATCAATTCGCGAAATGCTTGCACAAATGCACTAAAGGGAATATTGCGTTGAAATTGGTCGTATTTGCCTTTGATAAAATAGCCACGCTGTCGGGCGATCGGCTTGTGAACTTCGTTCACTACTGCGGTTTTACCAATCCCAGAAAAGCCAGCTACTAGCATCATTTCGGCACTAGCATTACGAACTCTTTCAAAGGCTTTTAATAAATTATCAACTTCAGTTTCTCTGCCGTATAACTTTTCGGGAATCAGGAAATGGTCTGTAAGATCCAGTGTTCCCAAGTCAAATTCTTCTATGCTATCGGTTTCTTGTAATTGAACGAGACACATTTCTAAGTCCTGCTTAAGACCCAATGCAGTTTGATACCGATTTTCCGCATTTTTTGCCATCAGCTTGCTGACAATTTGCGAGACAATTAGGGGAATTTCTGGCTCGATTTCGTGCGTGGGAACTGGTTGTCTGGCAATGTGGCAGTGAACTAGCTCTAAAGCATCTTCTGTTTCAAAAGGGAGTTTTCCTGTCAGCAATTCGTAGAAGGTGACACCGAGTGAGTAAAAGTCAGTGCGGTAATCGATAGAGCGATTCATCCTACCAGTTTGTTCTGGTGAAATATAGGCTAAGGTTCCTTCTAAAATGTTGGGGTTTTTCAGAGTTGGCATTTCTCGCGTTAGCTGAGTGGAAATACCAAAGTCGATTATTTTGAGCTGTCCGGTCGCGGGATTGAATACTATATTAGAAGGGTTAATATCTTTGTGGATAATATTGGCGCTATGAATTTTCCCTAAAGTTTCAGTGGCAGCGATCGCAATTTGCAGAAATTCCTTGAGGCTAAACTTTCGCTGCAGCATCCATATTTTCAAGGATTCCCCGCCAAAGTCCTCCACAAAAATCACCAGGCTGTTTTGGTATTTTTGCAAGTCATAAACTTGCACGACTCCCGCCTCTTTCAGCTCTCGGGTGATACGGTATTCGGTGCGGTAGCGTAGCAATTCTTGAGGTGTCGGGTAGCTCTCTTTGAGAAGTTTGAGGATGAGCGGTTGGCGATCGGCTTCCCGAATCGCCCGGTAAACTAGAGAATTGGCACTTTCGTAAAGCAGCTTCTGGACGGCAATGCCTGGAATGGAGAGCATATTTATTTTTCTTGTAATAATTAACGCGAAGTCAAAACACACCGGGTTCGTTGTATCGAGAATAGCGCTTTAGAAAGGAACAAATTATGTTTTTATAACACACTCTTAGTTTTTCGGCAGCGAAGTGGCTTTCAGGTGGTCTGGCATAGTAAGGGTAAGAAGTTATTATGCGACGTACCTAAGCCTTGTTAATTCTCAACTCCATGAATTGTCACCGTTTTTGTTATCCAAACATCGTTAAAAATTGTCCCACCCCCAGCGCTAAGCAAAATTTTGAATGTATATATTGTCACAGGCAGTTTTTTTAAAACCCCAGACATCAAAGGATTTCAGAAGAAACAAAAAAATTGAGCGATCGGCTTTTATTAGAAAAAATATCTTGAGTCGCGATTGTCAAATTCACGAGGGTGTCCCCCCGCTGGTTCCAATACTTGTTTTTCAACAATTAGCATGAGTCCCCCGGAAAGTTCAAGTAAAGTCAAAAAAACCAGGCAAGCTAACGATCCAATGTGATGAAATGTAGTCGTTTTTAGGCAATAAGGGGAACAAGCACTGGAAAGAGCGGGCCAATTGATGCCTTAAGCAAAGAAATTCTAGGGGTGTATATAGGAAGTCGAGTTGAAATGGGTGCTAAAGGTTTTTGGGATTCCCTCCCAGTAGTGGACAGACAATGTGCCGTCTATTATAGCTGGTAAAAGTATAGTCATTTATAGACATGGGAGGCTTCAAGTCCGTCCCCTTCGCTTTTACTTTGAGCGGATTAACCCGCCTTGGCTGAACTACGCAGCTCCCTATCCCATTGCTAAACGCATTTGGGATTGCTTTTCTGAGAATGTTATACGCTGCATTCACATCGGAATTAATTAACTGGCCAGTCGATGTTTTGTATAAACCTCGCTTGATCCGTTTACCAGTGAATACAGGCTCTTTTTCTGTTTTTCCGTAAACAGGAATTGGGTCTAAACCCATAAAATTGGCTCTGGACGTGTAGGATTCTTCCTGCATAATTACTGTGATTCCAACCAACTTAGCTTTGTATTCTAACATCTCAATTAGTCGAGAGTGAGGAATCATGACAAAATTTTGGTTTGTTTTTTTGCCTAGAGCGATATCGGTTTTCCACTGTGCATTTTTGCCGATTACTAGCGTCCCAATCTGCTTGGCTGTCAAAAAATTGATAATTAGGCGACTAACATGATGCAAGTAATTATCAATTTTTTGATGGCGACAGCGAGTTAAGCGGTGAATCCGGGGTGAAGTTTTGCGACTCCCTTTCAACTGGGATTGCAATCTTGAAGAGCGCTTGTTGTAGAACTGGTTAATCGATTTTAATGGTCGCCCGTTAATCAACAAAGGGAGAAGTCCCGGTTGATTTGAAGTTAGCGCTACTAAATTATCCAGTCCCAAATCAATACTAGCTACAGAGTTGGCATTGCTGATGGTGGACTCCCGTTCATCATAAATTACCTCTATCACATAGGCATCACATTTCGGAACCACTCTAACTTGGCAAATCTGGTCAGAATTGACTTCAGTTTTAATTAAAAATTCAGTACCAGAAAGCTTGATAATTCCCTTCTTCAACTGTTTGCTACTAATCGCTTGAATCGTGTAAACGAGAAGGTTTCGCCCTTTGACCTTATCTTTGTACTTTGGTAGTTTTGGACGACCAGTGAATTTAGAAGAATCCACTTTATAAGCTTTAATTCCCTCAAAAAACGATTTCCAATTCTTGTCTAGCACCATTAAGATTTGCTGACTGACCTTGGCAGGCAAAGCCTTATATGCTTCGTGAGACTTCATCAAACGATTCATTTCGTTGTAGTTGACATAGTTCCATCCATAAATAAAACTCTGACGAATGACGTAATTGGCGGCATTGTAGAGGTTTTTGGACTTGAAAGCTAGTTCGTCTATTTGGGCGAAACGGTGTTCCGTTGATTTAATGATGTGCCTCTCTGTTAGTTGCATTTGAGACTTCCGTTCTTTGGGCTATGCGTATTCATTGTTCACCACTCACAACATAATACCCTTATTGTTTATAAGTGCTTATAAACTCAATGAAGTTTTACAATACAGATTTTTGGGCAGGCTCAAAAAAAATTCCCCAGCGACACAAATCTCTGGGGGAAGATACTGGCAAAACTTCTGATATGGAAAGATTCAATAACACCCTTCAGCAAAGGATATCTCGTTTGGTAAGAAAGACTTTGTTTTCATCTATCTATAAAGATATCCAATCATGTGAGTATCTTCTGGTATTTTATCCATGATTACAAAGTTTCTTTACCCCTAAAAATGTTTAGGATTTTTCGTTGGTATGCAGGACTACCAGACTTTGTTCTCATGATTTTGGAGAGTCATTGATCTACTTCCGCTTACCCTTCCCGGCTACAAACTCCCGCAGCCGAAGTAAACTAGCAGTTTGCCCCAAATTCAGAGGCAGCAGCGAAACTCCTTCCAACCGAGACTGCACCCAACCATCGCCCCAATACCATTCGTGAAATCCGTCAATTCCCTGACTCAATAACAGCCGCAGACAATTGTGCTCAACAATATCAACGTGATGCTGAACTGCCACGGGGCCTAGCCAACTTGTAAAGGTCAAACCTTGAGCAAATTCTTCTGGCAAACCGCTAGACAACTGCTGCGGCCACAGCCACTGCTGCAATTGACTCGGACGCAACAAGCTGTCTCTAATCGCTGTTTCGGAAGCTTCAAGCTCAATCCGCAGGTTGCTTTGTTGAAAATTACCGAGCATAAGAATTTTAGATATAACTGCAAGTAACTTTAATGTAACTTATTGGACTGGTTCTAATCTGTTCCGGGCGGGCAAGATGCCCAACCCCTACTCCCCACAAGCAGAAAATTTATCTGTTGTGGAACAGGCTAGGGAAGCTTGTTCATGTCCGGGCGGGCAAGATGCCCAACCCCTACTCCCCACAAGCAGAAAATTTATCTGTTGTGGAACAGGCCGTCCAGCCTGTTCATGTCCGGGCGGGCTAGAAGCCCAACCCCTACTCCCCACAAGCAGAAAATTCATTCTTTGTGGAACAGGCCGTCCAGCCTGTTCTTAGAAAATAGTGCAAAATGTTCGATCGCACACCAGCGCACACCACTGCACATCACCGTCCATCCACCTTCATCTACACTGAAAGATTTAAGATATTCGATCGCACCCCTCGCCCCAGACCCGATTTTCGTATCGAACTGTTAAGCTCTGTTTCATTTCATTGAAATCTCCCCTGCTTCACCCCACCGCATCCAAACTCCGTGATACCATCACACCTGAGTAATGCCTATAGAAAAAAACTGGAGAGAAAAGCTTTGACACTAAGGGTTGCAGTAGTAGGTTCAGGCCCTGCGGGTTCTTCCGCCGCCGAAACACTGGTAAAAGCAGGCATCGAAACATACCTATTCGAGCGTAAATTAGACAACGCCAAACCCTGCGGTGGGGCGATTCCCCTGTGCATGGTCAGCGAATTTGACTTGCCGCAAAGTATTATTGACCGCCAAGTCAGAAAAATGAAAATGATCTCCCCCTCCAACGTCGAGGTGGACATCAATATTGAAAACGCCCACGAATACATCGGTATGTGCCGCCGCGAAGTTCTTGATGGCTTCATGCGCGATCGGGCCGCTTCCTTGGGTGCAAAACTAATTAACGGCACCGTTCACAAATTAGAAATTCCCGGCAACAATACAGACCCCTACACTCTCCACTATGCCGACCACTCCGACGGCAGCGCAATGGGAATTCAGAAAACTCTGAAGGTGGATTTGGTAATTGGGGCTGACGGCGCTAACTCCCGCGTAGCAAAGGCGATCGACGCTGGCGACTACAATTATGCGATCGCCTTCCAAGAACGCATCCGCCTGCCGGAAGATAAAATGGCTTACTACCACGACTTAGCCGAAATGTACGTCGGCGATGACGTATCTACCGACTTCTACGCTTGGGTGTTCCCCAAATACGACCACGTAGCCGTCGGCACCGGCACGATGAAAGTCAATCAAGCCAGTATCAAAAAGCTGCAAGCAGGCATCCGCGCCCGCGCTGCCAAAAAACTGATGGGCGGTGAGATTATTAAAGTGGAAGCTCACCCCATCCCGGAACATCCGCGTCCCCGCCGGGTTGTCGGCCGAGTTGCTCTCGTAGGCGACGCCGCAGGTTATGTTACCAAGTCTTCCGGCGAAGGTATCTATTTTGCCGCCAAGTCTGGCCGGATGTGCGCCGAAACTATTGTGGAGATTTCCAATAAAGGCGCGCGCATTCCGACTGAAGAGGAAATTAAGATTTACCTGAAGCGGTGGGATAAAGCCTACGGCATTACTTACAAAGTGCTTGACATTTTGCAGCGCGTGTTCTACCGTTCCGACGCTACCCGCGAAGCTTTTGTGGAAATGTGTGCCGATCGCGATGTGCAGAAACTCACATTCGATAGCTACTTGTATAAGACCGTCGTACCGGCTAATCCTTTCATACAGATGAAGATTACTGCGAAAACCATTGGTAGCTTGTTGCGTGGGAATGCTTTAGCGCCTTAATTCCCTGCGGCTCAAACGCACTTTGTATAAAAAAGCGGGCAGTCTCAAAACTGCTCGCTTTTTTTTTGATCTAAGATAACGTCAAAATTCACAGGCGAGACGCCTGTGCCACGTGTGCTAAGGAAGAAGAAGAATTGTTAGTTCAAGTTCAATTGCACTAAGGTATCGGGGGCGAGGAAGTGGGAAATGTGATAAGCCCGCTCTTCTGTTTTTAGCAGGATTTTTTCGTAGAGGTAGCGGGTAGCTCGATCGCCCAAACTTTCTGCTTGTCCTGCTTGACGGCGCAGCAAACCGAGGATAGCTTGCTCCGCAATTAAATCGTGTTCTAGCATTTGGCGGCAGGAATATACGCCGTCGGCTTCCGGCTCAAAACAGCACAACTCAGCTAGCTTGCTAAAGCTAGCTGCTGGTATGCCGCCCAACCCGTTTAACCGTTCGCCCAACTCGTGGACGCTATCTTGAGCTTCTCCGTAGCTTTCTTCAAAGAATTTGTGCAAGGAGTAGAATTCTGCCCCTTCCACCACAAAATGATGTTTTTGATATTGCAGGTATAGAGCCTGAAAACTGGCCAGCAGCGCGTTCATTCCTTCACAAATCGGTGCTGTGACTGAATGTTCCAGTAGAACTGGGTTTTCGGCTATGTGGCCAAACGGTCTTAATGCACTCTGAGTCTCAGCCATGTGTGTTCTCCTCTCAATAGGCAGTTTTGTTGCCAATAGAGTCAGTCTAGCACCGTAAATTTACCAGTCAAGCAGAGTCTGCCTCAATAGTAGAAGATTTTATAGAGTAGGAATTTTTTTTTGTAAACCTATTGAGAATTATTAGCAGTTGGGTTATGCTTGAACAAGATCCTCGTTCTGAACGCTTCCTGAAAAGGGGGCGAACCTTCTGAAGGCAGAAGGCAGAAGGCAAAAGGCAGAATTTTTCAGGAAGGGCTTTTGATCATCTTTGATGTTCTGCTGAAATCTGGCTTTTAACTTCTACCCGCTACCAGTCAGGGTAAAAATTAATGCAAATTATTACTGTTGTTAAAAAATGAATCCAGCAGATCCAGAATTAGAAGTTTGTGACATTGTGCAAGTGAGTTGGCTAGATAGGTGGCAAGTTTACAAACGCTTGCAAGAGCTAGAAATTCCCTGCTGGTGTGCGGTTGACCAACCTTTGCGGGCAAAAGTCAACACTGCTAAACAAGCGGCTCAGTTAATGAGCGTGTTGAGGCAAGTCAGTGCCCCTCGGTACGAACTGGTGCAGTGGCTGGAATACTGCTGGCAAAGGGGCTAAAGGTAGAAGGAAGTTCGGCAACGAGCAATGTAGAAGATGTAACGGATGTAACGGATTTAAAGGAGTTATAACAATGTATAAGTCTGGCAAGCAAGTTTCCGAATTCAGTTTAGAGGGAGAAATCCTCGCCCTGATGGTTGAAGATGGCTGCAAACTTAAATATTTGCGAATTAGTAGCGATCGCGGAGTAGAATATCTTGTTAAACTTTGCAAGGAATTGCGGTCATTTCTGTCGCCTATTTTGACACCGGGGTTGAGAGTTCAAGTTGTAGGTGAGAAAGAGCTCAATTTGAAAAACGGTAAAATAAAACTTAAAGCTCGTAGCCTCAAGCTGGCTCAAGGTCAAAATGATCGATCGCACGAACACCTTGACTCCACTAATGGGCCTATTGGGGTATTGACATCGGACGATCGCGCGATCGGCAAAACCCAAGTCACCTCAACTGCAGCAGCTCAAACTGTAAAATCTCCGGCAAAAACCCAAACCAAAATATTAGTATGTCAAAAATCAGACTGCCAGAAGCGGGGCGCTGGAGGAGTCTGTAAAGCTTTAGAAAATGCTTTGAATGCGCGCGGTTTAGAAGACAAAGTGACAGTACAGGGAACCGGATGTCTCAAACAGTGTAAAGCGGGCCCAAATATAGTTGTGATGCCGGACAAAACTCGCTACAGCCGCATTGCACCGGCAGAAGTTCCAGCAATCATTGACAAACATTGTGCAGTTGTTAAAGCTTAGGCTATCGCCGGGATGCCGCAAGAGTGCGTTAGAGATCGGGAAAGATTATTTTAATAGGACTCTGGGCGAAAAACTTACAGGCGCATCTTACGTTTTAATTTGAGTTCGAGTTGTAGTTCGATCGCGCCACTCGATTCAGAGGTTATGGTCGCAAAAAACCGGAAAAATGCCAAAACTATCACCAAAAAATTTGGTTTGAAGCCCCGTCTTTCTAGGACGGCTTTAATTATAAAACTTTGTTAAAAGATCTAATAAATTCTAAGCTAAAGTTTAGAATTTAGACAGGCAAGTAAGAACAACCATCTACGTGTTGAAACGATTTCATAAGGTGAAACTCCTGGGTTGGATCGCTACTCGGCAATGCCGAGCCTGTCCAAACACGTAATAGTGAGTCGTTGAGCGTACCTAACTGGATTATTGATGGAATCAGAAAGCAATCTAAAAACAAAAGTAAGCGCAACAGCAATACTTCTGGTGCCAGTAGTTGTTTCGAGCGTGTAGATGCGATTTGACAGCGCATTTAAGACTTAAGTCTTAAGAATCTCCGTGGCTTTAGCCCGAAGAGTGTCAATTAGGGGCTTCCTTCTGTAGAATCTCTAAGGATAGACTGTATCTGAGACCCTGTGAGTATTGGGATAAAAAGCCATGTCAGAAGCTGATCTTCGAGCCCATCAGCACCAACCGCACCCTGCTGTTCCATCCGATACCGAACCATTTCATTCAGATTTTGCTGCTACTGGGGGTTTTGAGCCGATCGCCCCCCATGCGACAGACACTCCCGCAACGGTTCCCCAACAGCCAGAAGAAGACTGGCAAACAGTAGATTTTCCCAACGCCATCAGCGTAGATGCAATTCCCACAAAACCTGAAACAAAAAATTCGCAATCTCCGACACAGCCTACTGAGGCGGGCTCGCCCCCGATGTCAGAGAATCTAAAAAATCTGCTTGGGAATGCCGAACAGGCCAAGGGCAAAGGATCAACCCCAGTCACCCTCATGCAAGCGCTGCACGAATGCAACCGCGACCTTTTGCAGCGCATCGCCCAGCTAGAAACAGCTCTCGAAGAGTCCCAAAAAACCTTGCAGAATCGCGAAACTTTGCTAGAACAGCGGACTGCAGAACTCGAAAATACTCAAGAACAATTGACGCGGCTGTTTGGCAAAGTGGAAGTTTCCCATCAAACCCTCCAGAGTCAAGAAATTTTAGTCGAAAGTTTAAGAAGTCAGTTGGCAACCAGCCAAGTCAGGCTAGCGACTGTTGAGCGAGAATGTGCGTCTACTGTGCAGCGCTACAACGAACAGTTACACCAGTTAGTAGCCACAGAAAATATTTGCAGGGAATTGCGAGCCCGCTTGCAGCGCCAGCAGCGCCACACTCTGCAATTCAAAGCTGCCTTGGAAAGAAGTTTGGACAGGCCGCAGGTAAAGTCGCCAAGGATGGAGCCGCCTGACAATAATCTCGACACCGCCAGCGCACAATTAGAATCTTTGCTCGCGGCGGTCAAAAGCTCTCAGATGCCGGTGCCGCCAGCCTTCAACGCTTCCCCTGTCCAACCTTGGTCGGAATCAGAAGAGCTTCCAGAGGTAGCTGCTGCTGCGGAGGCGATCGAGCCTGAATCCCCAGCCCCTCTAGAACTCAACAAATTAGCCGAAGTATCCGGCATTCAATTGCACAAGAGCGAAACCTACCAACCTGATGAGCCGGCACCTGAGTTGGCCGAACTGGTTGCGGAACCTGAACTGCCGATGGCTGAGTCTGAACCGGAAACTGCTACCAAAGAGGAGGCTCAAGAATTGGCTAGGGCTTTTCAAATTTTGAACTCTGTTGAAACCTTTGGCATTCAAGAAGTGCGATCGAGTGTGGCAAAACCTACAGCAGTTGCCCAACCAGACTGGCTGAGCTTGATTGCCAGTCCGCTGCGGGCTTCTAAAAAACGTCGATCGTTAGCTGAAATTGAATTGCCGAGTTTTCGATAGCGAACTGATATCATTTCCCGTAACACCGGAATGATGTTGACGGTTGACGGTTGACGGTTGACAGTAAACAGTCAACAGTGAACAGTCAACAGTGAACTCGAATTTACTATTCCGATGCTAACGGATTGGATATGAGAGTTGCTAGTTTTGAGTCAACACTCAAAACTCAACACTCTTTTCTCCCCTTTCCCATGCCGTAGGTGAGAGCATAGCTGGTAGCCAACAGCCACAGCCAAACAGCCGGATACCGGGGTTCCAACCAAGGTTGTACCCTGCGGGCGAAGCTGGGAAGCCATCCGAATAGCAAACTGGCCAAAGCCAGCAGAGTAAAATTCAAGTAACTTCCCAGCCAGCGCCAAATATCCCCCAAGGTGACAAAATCTAAAATCCACAACAGGAGAGAAGGATTTTGTCCGGCTGCTTCGATCGCCAGTCGATTGAAAGTTAGCCAGTCGGTTCTGTCTTTAATAAAAGTTTCGGCTACCGCGAGTTTTTGTGCTGCCAAAATACCGAAAAAGGTATTGAGCATTGAATTAATTCTTTGGGGTGGCAAACTGCTGCCGGTAGGAACCATCATGCCTTTAGAAAATAGCCAAGTTACTGAAATATTGCTCTGGTAGGCGCGAATTTGGTTTAAGTGATTTGCCGTCAACAAATTGTGCTTTAATGCTGTATCCAAAAGGTCTGTTAAGCGGAAAAGATTGCGGACAAGAGAACCGAAGCCTGTGAAAACGAGGGGAGATTGCAAGGATGCTGCGTCGCCGATCGAGACTAGGCGATCGATCGCCACGGAGCGATCGCTGCTGTTGCTGCTAAAATGCCCCGGAATATAACCAAAGGTCGGTTTTTTCCAAACCAATTTATCGACATCGCAGCGGCGGTATTCCGGCAAAATTGCGAAAAAATCTTCGTACATTTCCAGCAAAGAACCGGGGTTCTCTGGATGTACTTGGTGGTAGTGAAATAGATAAACTGTCAGTTCTGTGCCGGCGCCGGGAAACAACTCCCAAATGAGCTGGCGTCCGCGGGAAATGTCCCCGTGAGTGTGGAGTACATCCCCGTACTCAGAATCCCATACTCCCGGCTCAATTCCTCCGTCGATGACTGCTCCCACTGTCGGACAAACGCTGTCAAAAGTCCGCCCTTCGTTCAATTGCCAAGCGATGGGAGAAGCCGACCCCATTGCATCCACCAGCAGCCGTCCTAATGCAGTGCGATCGGCTTTTGTCGGCAAGTGGTGGCCCTGAACTACTACTTTTTCTGCTGCAACATCTGCTCTAAGAAACTCAGTTTCATCCCAAATTTCTCCACCAGCTTCTGTTAGCTTAAGTCCCGCTAAATTCAGCAATTTCTCTCCGTCCAAAGCTACATTGAGTACCTTTGGTGTGTGCAGAACTGGCGCTTTAGCCACGGGCGGATTGTTAGCATCAAAAAACTTGTTGTAGCCATCTTTGTATTCTCTGGCAATCAAAGTTTCGATTTCTGCAGCAGTGAATAAACCCAAATCAATTAAGCTTTGAATTTCATCCCGCGAAATATTCCACTCGCGATTCATCCGTCCGAAAGGCATTCGTTCAACTAGCAGCACCCGGTAGCCCAATCTCGCCATGACTGCGGCGTGAATCACTCCCAAGGCCCCGCCAATATAAATTAAGTCGTAAAAAGTATCGCCAGAATCAGATACCAAAGTCGTGTCTTCTTCCTTCTTCCCTGTTCCCTCTTCCTTCTTCCCTCTTCCTTCTTCCCTCTTCCCTCTTCCCTCTTCCTTCAAAAACACTACTTGTTTTGGCGTTTGAGGATTGCGAGTGCCTTCGCGCCAACGCTGTTCCCACCAGTAGACGCGCTTGAGGTCATATTCGCCATTAGGCATTTTTTGGAAGTATTTGACGGTCAAGGGGTAATAGGGGGCAAGAGCCTCAAAAATTGACTGCTTGGAGAGGTCTATGACAGGGGGTTCCCGGTAGCGATCGGGAAACTTGTTTCTTACAGCAAGATTCAGAGCTTCCAGGAACTTTTTTTCTCCCGCAGGCGCCTCTTCTAGACGAAAGACTTTTAAATAAGTGGTGCGTTGCAGTGACCAGACAAAGGTGGAAAGTTCTGTCGATCGCCAATTTTGGTTTCCTGAATTGGTGTCAGCCAAGGCGGGTTTTGGATTGCCATTTTGAGTTCCAGACTTCTGAACCTCGGCTGTTGTGGCTGGTGAAAGCAAGCGAAAGCCGTCAGCAGTAATAATTTTTTCTCCGATTCCGGGATCGAATTCGTGCTGCAACCAAGTGCAGACTGCTGCTGTATCCGGTGTCGGAACTTCTAGATAAAGAATTTCTTGCATGATTGGGCTCTCAATTCTGAATAAATTAATAAAGATGGGGGAGTTGACAAGGGAGCAAAGTAGGCTATACTCCCGAATACTTATTTAGTTTTAAATAAGTTTACAGTGTTCTCAGATTTTTAGCTGATTCGCCGGAAGCCCCACAGCGGCTGAACATCTACTCCCTTCGGTATGCACTCTTATGAATTATCCCATTCCTACGAATCCTCAAGAAATGATTGCTTTGCGGCAGCAGCCGCTGAATGAAGAATTGGTGGCGTCGGCGATCGCGGGTGTGATTCAAATAGCTCGATCGCGATCTCAGTCTTTGGATGAATTGAAGGCTGAGGTACTAGCCGACGACAATCTGCTCGATTTTGCTCAGAGGCTATGGCTGAGCGACATTGTGGCTCAAGCTTGGAACAATTTGCCTGATTACTAGACTGCTGCTAAAAGATCTACTTCATTAGAGGTGAACTTAAAATGGTACAAACAAGATTAAAATCCTTAACTTTAGAAGAGTTTCTCCAACTACCCGAAACCAAACCTGCCAGCGAATACATTGATAATCAAATTATTCAGAAGCCAATGCCACAGGGGAAACACAGTGCGACTCAATGTGAACTAATTATTTTCATTAACGCTATATTAAAACCCAAAAAAGTTGCACGAGCATTTCCAGAACTCCGGTGTACCTTTGGCGGAAGGTCAACAGTGCCTGATGTTTCAGTATTTGTCTGGAACAGAATTCCCGCCGATGATAACGGCGAAATTGCTAATGTCTTTCCCATAGCTCCTGATTGGACAATTGAGATTTTGTCGCCCGAACAAAGTCAAACTAAAGTTACTAAAAATATTCTGCACTGCTTAAATCATCAAACTCAAATGGGCTGGCTGATCGATCCCGACGAACAATGCGTTTTTGTTTATGTTCCCCAGCAACAGACAGCAGTATTTGATGAACCCGAAATGCTGCTACCTGTGCCGTCCTTCGCTAGCGAACTGCGGTTGAGTGTCGGAGAATTATTTGGCTGGCTGCTGAAATAATCTTCGGAAGAATGTCCTATTTTTAATATTTTTTACTTTTCCCTAGTGACAACAGTCAACAGTCAACAGTCAACAGTCAACGGACTAACGCAACTCTACTTCTCGCTTGACTTCTGCCAAAACTCGATCGCCCCGCGTCAATCGGTATTCGGCCCGCCAAACTCCGGGAGTCAGAGGAGAATTTGTACTGTTTCTTTTGCCCACATAACCCAACCAAGTGCGGCTGGGGGCTTTAATTTCATTGGTTTGATCGGCGATGGTTGTGCCGTTGGGTGCAAATAATTTGTATTGTTCGCGATCGCCCTTGAGCACTCCGTAACTTTGCACCCAAAACAACAAAGCTGGACTGTTTACAGGGAGTTGAGTCTCTGAAAATTGTCCTTCCCAGACAGCGTTAATATCGGGTGGCTTATTGGCAAAACCAGCCCGAATTAAACCTGTGGAAATATAGTCTAGAGGCTTGTCCCAAATGGGATTGCGGGCGATGTTGCAGCCTACCTTCGCGTCGGGCCCGACAAAGGGATCTACGGCTTTGCCTTGATAGCGATAAGTTACGTGTACGTGGGGGAAAGATGCCATCCCAGAGTTTCCCACCATGCCCAAAACAGTGCCTTTTTCTACCTGCGTACCCGGTTTGACGGCAACGCTGCCTTGGCGGAGGTGGCAGTATTGGGCTTCCCAACCACCGCCGTGGTCAATTACCATGCCGTTGCCGCATTCTGTGCCTGCGAGATTGGCTTTTTCTGTCTCGTTTTGTAAACGCCGATCGACCACACCATCTCGTGCTCGCAAAACTTTGCCTGCTGCGGAGGCAATAACTGGAACTCCTTTTGCCATTGCTTTGGCATCTGGAATGGCAAAGTCTGTGCCGTCGTGGCCGTCGTAGGTTTGGCGCCCGCAGCCAAAATCGACGGCGGTGGGGCCGGGTTCTCGATCGAAATACAGCAATACAAAACAGTCTTTGCCGAGGGTACAGTCGATCGGCTGACCGAATTGCGGGTTGTTGGGCTTTTGGGCGACTGCGGTAGAGACGAGACGCTGGGCGATCGTGTGGGCTTCGGCGATCGGCGCAGTGACTCCGCTGTTCCTAGCACAACTAGAAAGACTTGTCAACCCCAAGGTCAACAAAATTGCAGAAATGTATTTTGTGGAGAGTATAGTCATTCGCCGATGGGATGTACAAGTTGAGGTGGGTAGTGAAAAATCAATTAATCATTCAGAATAGAGTTGCTCAAGCATCTAGACGATGGGTAAGGCGTTTTCGTTTCCTATCTTTGTTGTATTATTTTAAGTTGGAAATTTTAAAATTTTAATTAGTTCCAGAATGGGTTCTAAAATTCGATCGCTCATTTCGATAATTCGGCTTACCGGGCTTGCTGTTGCGGCTTTGGCGATGTGGGGATTTGCCACCATTGCCGAAGAGGTGTTGGAAAAAGAAAGTTACGCTTTCGATACCTCTATTTTACTCGCTCTGAGGCAATTGCACACTCCCTTGCGCGATCAAATAATGCTGGGATTTACCTTTTTGGGGGAGCCGAATTTGCTGCTAGTGATTTGTCTGACGTTGGGTATTATTTTGCTAGCGCGCAATCACCGATCTGAATCTGCAACTATTGCGATCGCGGGTGGTGGAGCGATCGGTTTAAATTTACTGTTAAAAAAACTTTTTGCCCGCGATCGACCTCAACTTTGGGAGCGCGTTGTTAATGTAACATTTTACAGTTTCCCTAGCGGACACGCAATGATTTCAATGGTTATTTACGGTTTGCTAGGATATTTCTTGGGTGTACGATTTCCCAAGCAGCGCTGGTTGATTTACAGCTTGACAGTTGTATTAATTGCTGCTATTGGTTTGAGTCGGCTTTACCTAGGTGTTCATTGGCCTACCGATGTTATTGCTGGTTATACTGCTGGTTTGGTGTGGCTAATTACCTGTATTATCACTTTGGAAATATGGAAGGAATTGCGTTCTTTTACTAGGGCTTCTAAAGAGGAGTTTTTGTCACAGGAAAAATTTCAAAAATAATTTGAAATTTTCTACTCAAAACTGACTATTTGCTTCTGGGTAAAACACATGGCAATTCCTTTTTCATAGTAAGCAGCCTCGTTAATGAAAATGGGATATACGGTTGATTTACCTTCATACAAGACCGACTTACCATCAAAGGTCAAAAACATCGGTTCGCCGGGATTTAGGGCTTGATAATCTCTGGATTGCAGGTGAGGATGAATCATTGCCTGAATTTCTCTGTTCTCGTTTCTGGGATAGTCGATCGCCCCAATGGTGTGATAAATAGTCAGGGGATTCTTGACCGCAGGCACTGTGCCTTGATTGTAGGCTTCTACGCAGTCTAATATCGTACCGACAACTTGCTCAGTTTCCTGAAATAAAGACGCATCTAATACGCTTTGTGGCACTGCACCAACTTCCAGCGTCCCGCCTAATTCCGAAAGCGAGCGCAGCACAGGACTATCATGATTCTTGGTTGTAGAAGTGAGTACCTTGATGCGGGGATACACAGAGGTTAAATAAGCTGCTAGTTGCAGGTTAAATGGATGATGGCTGGCGAGAATAAATGTTAGCCCCATGTTGGATGTGGTGCTGTGCAAATCGATAATTAAGTTGGGCAGATGAGTGTTTTTTGAGCTAAAAATGCCGTAGATTTCTTTCGCCCGCTGGGCTTCATAGCTGGAGAGATGGGGATTTTCTAAATCTTGCTTTCTAAAGCAGCGGTTGAGGTCTATATCGATGTAGCGTGTCCCGATTTCGCAAGCTTTGGGATTGGCTAGCAGGGTGATAGTTTCAAAAGTCGATCGCCCAATTAACTCTGGCGCGCGATCGAATTTCTTCACGAGGTAAATTCCTGTGAGTTCGTTTCCGTGGGTTCCTCCCACTATGGCAACACGTTTAATTTGATTCATAAACAAATAATTTCCTATCCCAAGCCTGAGAGGTGAGAACCGAGGGAAAACCCAGAGGGGGCAATTGTTTGAGATAATGGAGAAGTCATAAAAAAGCGGGTGACTTTTGGAACGACCCCACAAAAAATGCTAAAGACATTATACCAAAAGTTATTACGCATCCACTTGAGCGAGAGTCAACCACTCACCTTAGAACTCTTAGTTCAGATGCTTCAAAGCCATCGACAACTCAGACGATCAAGATTGGCTAATATTTTTCTACAACCGATTCAATACAATAGTCGCGTCCGAAATCTCCAGCTATTTCTTAATCTCCCCCAGCTTTCGACCCAGTTGCTGTGGTTTCCTATAACCAAAGCGGCTTGAAAGTCTGAATTTAGAGAGCAAAGATTTAATATAGCGCAACGAAGAAACTGTTCAAAATTAACCTTCAAAACTAAAAAATATGTAGAATTTGCTCTCAACCGAACTCAAGGGCGAGACCGGAATCTGCTGATAGTCACGATAATTTTTGGGAGTCATGCTTGGCCAATATATTGGCAGTGAATGTCGAAATTATGGAGGAGTTATTTCCCTGAACACAACTGGTAATGACCCCGATTTTGACACGTTAAAATCCTTATCCTATCGTGGTAATCGGAGACCTAAAGTTTCGTAGCGGGAAGCTCGCAAACTGTCTCATGACCAAGAATTTCAAAGGTGGTACCCGCCACGTGATTGATCCGTGGAATCAATCCAAAATCTAAAATCTAAAATCGAATGACTAAGGGTTAAGACCTAGCTTTGAATCAAGAAAAGAGTGTTGCTGTCGCGACTTCTGACCAGCCTAGCCAGCCTTTGACAAAACAAGAATTTAAATCTAAATAATCTCATTTATTCAAAAATGTAACCATTCACATATTTGCATTTATTTATAAATTAAAAGTAGGAGCTTATTGGAAACACCTAATCAAAACATGGTTAAAAAACTTAAATTTGACTGAATCAAGTTTCAATTTTTAAGCTGGATTAGAAATTTTATTAAGCGCGAATAATATCAAAATAAGGTTTATAAAATCGTAAAAATAGCGGCTATTATTCGGAATACAGTTTCGTGAATTTCACCCGATTTTTAGCTTGATTTTTGTAGATTAATTCTGCTTGGTGGCTAGCGACTATCGCCGGGAAGGAGTTCCAATATAACCACTTCGTAGCTTACCTCGATCGCTCGGAAAAAACCCCTAATAATTTTCCCCATTACAGTATTTTTGGGTTCGGATTATCTGGTTATGCTTGGAGTCACTCCCTAGTTTTATGGCGAGATCAGATGTTAGCACTGATAGCCCTAAAGCCCCATAAAGCTCAGAATTTTCGCCAAGGACTAAATGCTCTATCCCTTTTACAGCAATCGGTATAGCTCTCTTGTCACCCTCTCAGCAAAGTCTCATTCTTCAGGTTTACCCATTTTGCCTATTAATGTGTAGCGCATCGCCTTAAGTTTTACCCCATCTTGACTCCCTAAATATTTAAAAGTTGTTAACTAAATCGAAGCCAAATTTGCTCATACTATTGACATAACTTGGCCCAGTTTTTATTAAAAATTATTAAATAGCTAGGTCGGGAGGAACACAAAGAGCGGCCAAAATAATTACATCTGAAGATAGAAGAAGCCAAAATTCAACACTGCTAACCTGTACAAGTATGATGGTAAAAAAAATACTTAAAAGTTGCTTAATAATTGATTTAAAAAATTCAGTGATCTAAGTAAGTTTTAAGTATTGCTTAAGGTTAAAAAAGGCAATTTATGGTAATAAGCATTATTGTTCACGGTGGAGCGAAAACCATCTCAGAAGACAAGGTTGCAGCCAACAATGCAGGCTGTACCGCAGCAGCAGAAGCTGGTTGGGCAGTGCTCGCAAGTGGGGGTACCGCAGCAGAAGCTGTTGAGGCAGCTATCCGGGTTCTGGAAGCTGACCAGACATTTAACGCAGGCTTTGGATCGGTTCTCAACAACCAGGGAGAAGTAGAGCTAGACGCAGCGATCATGGAAGGCCGTTCCTTAGCTTGGGGAGCGATCGCAAATGTTCAAGGCGTGCGCCATCCCATCTCAGTGGCGCGAAAGATTATGGATAAAAAACCCATGTTCTTAGTAGCGGATCATGCAGAACATTTTGCTGCAGAAAGTGGAGCCGAGATGTGTACAAAAGAAGACTTAATCGCGGATGAGCAACAGGAAGAGTGGGAGGAGGAAAAAGAAGTTCTTGACCGCCCCAATACCGTTGGTTGTGTAGCTTTGGATAGTAGTGGCACCTTAGTTGCCGGTACCTCAACAGGCGGCACTATGAATAAGCCCGCCGGTCGCGTCGGCGACAGCGCCATTATTGGCTCAGGCTTGTTTGCTGAAAATGAACAGGGCGGTTGCTCGACCACAGGCGATGGCGAGTCCATTATGCCAGTAGTTCTAGCTAAGAGGGCGATCGACATTCTAGCGTCCGGCAAGCACCCAGACGAAGCAGCGCAGATGGCAATTGAGACTCTGGCATCTAAGGTGGCAGGAGAAGCTGGGTGCATCCTCATAGACCCTCAAGGGCAGGTTGGCTGGGCGCATAACTCAACGGACATGGCTTGTGCTTATATGACCGAAGGAATGGACAAGGTGGCTGCGTTCACTAAGAAAAAACAACTCGTCCATCGTTGAAGTTATTGAGGTTGCATTCTCTCTAGTTGGAGAGAGTTAAAATTCCGCAACTAATATCTTGTTTCCTAGTTATTAAGTAGCTTGACATCAATTAATATCCCGGTCGGGGTGGGTTTTTGAGATTGTCAATTATGGGCAGGTATTGTTGGTGAACCCACCCCTACAAAAATCGCGGTCGCTCGACCGGACATGATGTCAGTTGGTAGTTCCATTGCCTTCGAGGCTTGAAACCCTTATTCTACGGTTGGTAATCAAAAACAGTCCGAAGTATTGATCAATAAACACTTTGTCAATTTGTAGGGCGGGCAATGCCCACCCTACTTTTAATTATGTCGAGCTACTTAGTGGCCGGGAAAACAGTTCAATTCAAACTCGACTTGGATGTTTCTATGAACTCAACATACGACTTTCCTTACTTTCAAGGCAACTCTCTTTCCGATTTGTTTGCTCCAGACATCACAGATGCACGTTATGCGTTCATCCTAAATTACCCTGCCACCGCCAGTTGGGCTGCTTATCCCAACAGGAAAAAATACTTTATTCAAGACGGCAGCAGTGAAGCCACCAAAACTTCTTTCGACAAGATTGGTCAGAAGGAACCTTGGAAAAATCTGGCTGTGTTAGGCGATGCCATTCCAGGGATTGTGATTAATTCGCCGCCGAACTCGCTGATTGACTATTGGCGGGAGCATTTGGGCTTCAGTAACAGCAGTATGGAGATGATAGACTGCTCAACTTATCTCGAAGATATCAGCATGAGCGATCGCTTTGAGAAACTCCTGACTCTATTTCCCTTCGACAATCTCAAACCCGAAAAACACGCCGTTCATCCCGACATCCACTACCACTTACTCAGCAAAGCAACGCTAGCAGAATTAGGCGTGCAATGTCCGAAATACGAAACCTACAATCTGCACGAAGTCAATCTCGAAAGCATTCAGTTACCAGAGCAATTCCCCTACTTGATTAAAACATCTCACGGACTTTCTGGAGAAGGCACTTATATTATCAAAAGCGCCAGCGATATGAACTACTGCTTGCAGGAAGTGAGGAAATATCTCGATATTAAGTTGGTGGATACGATTATTGTCTCGGAATTCGTCAAGAATGAAGTGCAGAACTATTGCGTACAGTTCTATGTAAGCAAAACGGGAAATATCACGCTTATCGGCACTACCGGCCAACTTGTCACTCCAGAGGGCAACTATTTAGGGGGACTGATTCACTACCGCGAAACCGACATGAGTAGGTTTTTTGAGATGATTGCCGCTATTGGTAAATATGCTCATCAACAGGGTTATTTCGGCGTTATTGGCTTCGACGTGCTGGAAGACTCGGAGGGACGGTTGTATGCTATTGATGCCAATTTCCGAGTTAATGGCTCGACTCCGCTTTGCTTACAGCGCCATACCTTACTGGGGCGGGGAAAGGAGGTGGCTAAATATTCCAGTGACTGCCGAATGGATGGGACTTTGGAGTCGATTCTTGTCACGCTGAAACCAGAACTCGATCGCAAGGACTTGATAATCCTGTCAGCTTTAGAGAAGGTTAAATACGGGAAAATCTACACGGAAATTTACGGGATAGTTGCGGGTGAGGATATGAAGGAAATACACCACATCGAGCAGAATTTGCACAGTAAGGGATTGCAGCAATAGGGTTAATATCTACTCTACCGATTGCAGCGGTTATGGGGTTTTACCGCTCATCTCGATCGCATGGTTCGGTGATATCGGGAAACGGGCCATCACAAATCAAAATTGAAGGTTCCACAGCTTTGAAGTGACCCGATTCATGGGGCTCGGCAAAATAAGGCCACAGTTCGCGAATATCCTCAACTAAATAACACTTTGATTCAGAGGAATTTCGATCCAAAACTCTGTTCTTTCTCCGGGTTCTGATGTACACCACAGTTTCCCTTTATGCTTTTGGATCACAATTTGATAACTAATAGACATCCCCATTCCCGTACCTTTTCCTACCGGTTTGGTTGTAAAAAATGGGTCGAATAGCCGTTTTTTGACTTCCTCTGTGATGCCACACCCATTATCAGCAATACAAATTCTGACCAATTCTGAGTTATACAGACTCGTACTAATCCGAATTGTCTTTTTCTCCACCCGATGCTCATCTAAAGCATCCAGAGCATTTGTCAGAATATTCATAAATACCTGGTTAAGCTGTCCTGCATAACATTCGATCGGTGGCAGATTACCGTACTCTTTGATCACTTCAATCTCTGGATGTGTGTGTCTGGGCTTGAGACGATTTTGCAGAATCATCAGGGTGCTTTCAATGCCTTCATGGATATCGACAGCTTTGAAATCTGCTTCGTCCAATCGAGAAAAGTTCCGTAGAGATTTAACAATATCGCGGATACGTTCAGAACCTACTTTCATAGACTTGAGCAGTTTTGATAAGTCTTCGCTCAAAAATTCGATCTCAATATCTTCCGACTTGGCTTGAATCTCCGATACCGGCTGGGGATAATACTTTTGATAAAGCTGTACTAGCTCTAGTAAATCTTGGGTATATTGGCTAAGATGAGATAAATTACCGTGAATAAAATTCGCGGGATTATTCACTTCATGGGCAATCCCGGCTACCAGTTGCCCCAGAGATGACATTTTCTCACTTTGGATGAGTTGGGCTTGAGTCTCCCGTAGTTCTTGAGTGCGTTCTTCTACTTTTTGTTCAAGGGTGTGGTAAGAGTTCTTTAATTCGTGACTCATTTGATTAAAAGATACTGATAAACTTACCAATTCCTCTACGAGAGTGTCGGGAACATTTTGCTCGAAATTTCCACTGGCGATCGCCTGACTGGCTTGACTCAATCGCCGAATAGGTTTAGCTATCCATTGTGAAGTGATAATTGCTAATCCTGTTGCGATTACCAGTGATAACAGACAAAGGATAATCGTCGTATTTCTATTATAATTTATTTGCTCCATAAAATCAGATTCAGGCACGACGAGTACAATTAGCCAATCGATGCCTCTACCATCATTCAGCGGTAGCAACTGAACAAACTGCCGCTCACTTTTGAGGGTAAATTCTAACTGTTCTGATTTATGAATTTGGTCAAAGTTACCAAAATATTTCAGCAAATATTTGGCTGTCTCCCGCACAAATGGTTCCCTACTTTCCACGGCGTCAATCATTTTCTGAGCTTTACCTTGTCCTTTGATTAGTGGCTCTGTTGTGGAACTAGAAATCATTGAACCCGATCGCTCCATCACAAAAGCCTTACCTGTTTTACCAATAGACAAACTTCCCAGAAATTCCCTTAAATTTTCTGAGAGGACAACAAGAGTGGCACAGACACCCAGAAGTTTACCTTCTGGGTCATAGACAGGTTCGCTGGCAGTAATTGCAGGCTTACCATTGTTGACAATATTCACAAAAATATTGCTCCAAGTAGGCCTCCCTGCTTTCACAGCAGAAAGATACCAGGGGCGTTGGCGAGGATCGTAAGAAGAGTTTACCTTTTCTAGGAATTTTTGCCGATCGCCCCAATTATCCATTTCATAAAAATAAAAATGATAGTTTGTTTCTTTATTACTCGCAGTCATCGCGATTTTTGACTCTCGACGAGTCGCACCCAGATAATATCCTTGGGCATCGCCACAATAGGATGAAAAAACAAAAGGGGATATCTGCACTTGGGTTAAAAATTGCTTAGCGTTGCGGCCATTCATCATGTCGATGTGGCCCTGTGCAAAAGCGACTGAATTCACACGATTGATATCATGAGGTTTGTTGATATATTGCTTGAGTTCTCCTTCAATGCGTGCTATTAGTTCCTGACGAAGTTGAGCCGCCACATCGTTAACCGCTTTTTGTCCATTGCGTAAGGAAAGCCAACCTGTTAAGCTCACTGCTGTAAAGATTTGTAGAACAAATGGAACAACAAGAACACCGCGCAGAGGAATTTTTAGGCACTTCGCAGTTGGAGGCATAGATGATAATGCTTAGCCATTGGTTCTTTGTCTATCATAATATCAATTCATCAAAGGAGCCTGAAGCGGAGCTATCCCGATCGTGAATCGCTCTTTTTGTAGCCCCGTTACTCTGCGGTTAAAAGCGATCGCTTACTGGAAGTTTTTTCTTTTTCCGTTGGTCGGTAAATTGACAAAATAGCATATATTTGATAGGTCGTTAATTTTTACATTCTACTAACAAATGATCTTATACAAAATCCGGGTTGCTCATCCCCTTTATCCTATGGTAGGGTGCGTCGCTCGATCGCTTTCTGGGGAGCAAGCATTGTTCGTGGCGAGGCACCCTACTTTTACTAAACATCAAGGGGATACGATATCCGGATTGGGAATTAATAGCTATCTTGGTTGATGTAAATGCAATAGTCGATCGCATTTACCAGCCTACTTACTTGGCCCGCACCACCAACACCGAACAAGGAGCCTCAGCCACAACCTCCGCACTCACCGAACCCTCCAAAATCCGCTTTAAACCAGTCAAACCCCGACAGCCGATCGCAATTAAATCCGCCTTATAGATATGAGCCAAACGGACAATTTCTTCGGCAGGTTGTCCCGAAACAATCTCCAATTCGCTCTGGCAAAGCAACTTTTGCTGATAAGATTGCAGCAACTTCTCTACCTCTCGGTAATCAATCTCATCTCCCTGAGCGTGAGGTCGATCGACAACCGCGTCAAAATCCGACCTACCAGAACTCACAACATGAACTAGAATCACCTTGGCCGTCGATTCTAGCTGAAATTGTCCTACAACTTGCAAAACCCGTTCTGCAAGCTCTGAATTGTCGATCGCTACCAAAACAGTATTCAATACCATGCACCTTTAAATTTCCGATATTTAGACTTTAAATTTTTCGATGATTCTCGCCTACTGTCCACAATTTCGCGCTTCCCACCAACATCATTATTACCTACCCATAAACCCGGTTTCTTAACATAATTGCGTCTTTTCAGCAAGATTCTTGAAGAAACCGGGTTTCTTAAACCCGCAGTGCGTAAGTAAGTAGGTGCAAATAAACTGGGTCGATTGTCACAGAATGTAAAGCTACCATAATCGCAAGAGAATTGCTTCGTTTCACTGCATTTCACTCACTTTTGACTACCTCTGTATTTTGCCGAGCGGCAATCTCCCATCTACCATTTAAAACTCACCCTTTCCCTCATTTTCAGTCCGTAGCCGTACCGAATCAGCGTGAGAAGGAAGCCCCTCTGCTTCCGCCAAAACATTAATCGCCCTACCCACCTTCTTAAGTGCAGCCGGCGAATATTGAATCAAACTCGAATGCTTCATAAAAGTTTCGACACCCAGCGGCGACGCATAGCGCGGAGCCCCAGAAGTCGGCAAAGTGTGATTCGGGCCAGCCAAATAATCACCTACAGCTTCCGGCGTCGAGCATCCCAAGAAAATCGCCCCAGCGTGGCGAATTTGCTCGAGCAAAGCCCAAGGATCTGCAACTTGCAATTCCAAGTGTTCGGGCGCAAACTCGTTAGAGAGTTCCGCCGCCGCTTTGAGCGAGTCAACTACTACGACTAAGCCATAGTTGGCGATCGCCTTTTCTGTTAAAGTTCGGCGCGGGTGATTTGCCAACTGTCTGTCTACCTCAGCCACCACCTTCCTAGCCAGCACCGAATCCGCCGTCAGCAAAATTGCCGACGCCATCGAATCGTGCTCAGCTTGAGCCAACATATCCGCAGCCACGTGTACAGGATTCGCCGAACCATCCGCAATAATCAACACTTCCGACGGGCCAGCCAGAGAATCGATCCCCACAGTCCCGTAAACCAGTTTTTTAGCCAGGGTGACGTAAATATTCCCCGGCCCAGTAATTAAATCCACCTTCGGAATAGTTTCCGTACCGTAGGCCAAAGCCGCGATCGCCTGCGCCCCGCCGACTCGATAAATCTCATCAACTCCCGCTTCCTGAGCCGCTACCAGCACCGCAGGATTCATTTTCTTCTCCTGTCCGGGGGGAGTACACATCACCAGTCTCGGCACCTTGGCGACCTTCGCAGGAACCGCATTCATGATCACCGAACTCGGATAGGACGCCTGACCGCCAGGAATGTAGATTCCCGCTCGATCGACCGGCGTGTAGCGCTTGCCCAAAACAATTTCGTCATCACCAAACTGCACCCAAGACTTGGGTACGCGCTGTCGGTGAAACGCCTCTACCTGTTTGCAAGCCAGCCGGATGGCATTTAATAATTCTTTTGACACCTGTTGGTAAGCAGCATCCAATTCGGCGCCACTCACCCGTAAATCTTCCACATTTAGGGTCATGCGGTCAAATTCAGCAGTGTAGTGCAGCACAGCCTGATCGCCTCTGCGCCTTACAGCTTGCAGCACCTCCCGCACGGTGGCTTCTTTGTGAACGACAAGTTCGTCATGGGTGCGATCGCAGATCCGTCGCAGTTCAGCTTGTGCCTCAACCCACTGAGTAATGATTCGCAGCATGGAGATTAGGAATGCCGTCTATAACTTCACTAACATTTGCTTGACAATTGGGGATTTTTGTGGCGATCTCCTAGAGAAGTAGGCCACCACCAGTCCACAAGCTTAAACCGCGAGAGTCGCGGCATTTTCCAAGGCTTCAGTGCAGCGTTTAAATCTCTGTCGAGGATTTTGCAACACTGAGGACAAGTCACAACCTTCTCTAGGAATTGCCCGCTAGAGAACCGGGTGCGGAGGGAGAGGGTGGGAACGCAGAGGGGGGAGAGTGTCCGACGCCGATAATATCCGAGAGGGAGAGTGTTCGATCGGGAGAATTTTGGTTCTGCGTTCTACCTTCTACCTTCTGATCCGGCTGTCTTCTACCTTCTACCTTCAGCTTTTTACCTTCTACCTTCGGTCAGTGCTTCTTGCCGAAGCCCAAATAACCCGTATTCTTTGTTATAGCTTAACTTGGATTTTTCAGAGAATTGGATTTTAAGCAAAATAGGTGCTATATTAGTTTTTCCAACACCTGATAATTTTTTTATAAAAAAACGCCAAATTATTGTATACTTGAAAATTGCGCGCAAGAAACCGTGACTTTAACTCGTGACGGTGGAAACACCGCAAAACGCCTCTTTAACATCCGTGTCATACCTTTGGGTATGGTCAGGGGTAAATAACAGGCAGTTAAATGAGTCAATAAAAAATTATTGCGCGGGCGTCGCCAAAAAGTAGCCACAGACTCAGCTCAATCTGAGCGCATGGAGAGTGGCTGTCTCACTCCGCCCTTAAAAATCAAGCTTTTTGCGGATCGATCCCGAAAAGGTTGTCCTTCAAAATCCCCGTGTCTTGGGACTGTCTTGAGACTAGGGTGTATCAATGAATACCTACTTCCAGCAACTGAACTATGGCAAATATTAAGTCCGCCGTCAAACGAGTCAAAATCGCCGAACGTAACCGCTTGTACAACAAATCTTACAAGTCAGCGGTCAAAACTTTGATGAAGAAATATTTCGCTGCCGTAGACAAGTACGCCGCAGCTCCGAGCCCGGAATTAATGCAAGAAGTCCAGCAGCGAATGTCTGAGGCCTACAGCAAAATTGACAAAGCTGTCAAAAAAGGTGTACTCCACCGCAACAACGGCGCTCGCAAAAAGTCCCGCTTGGCAAGAACCCTCAAGCCGCACGAAACATCCTCGGTAGCATCTTAAGGAAGCAGAAAGTTCGGCAACGAAGCAGTGTACAAGATTGAAGGGATGGATGTTGAGGGAAGAAGTCAATCGATTTTCGATTTTCGATTTTCGATTTTCGATTGAAGCATTGACTTGCGCGAGATAAATACGTTCGGCAAGTTTCATCGGATACAGGTTTTTTATTTCTGAACGGATGAATCACGTGGCGGGTATCCTGGATGCTTGATTGTCAAGCGTGAAGCAGGAAGAAGGAAGAAAGAAGACGGAAGATTTTTCCCACACACTCTCTCCCACTCCCACTCCCCGACTCTCTCACTCCCCCCTCGCCCTATCCCACCAAGACTCTCCCGTATCACCTCTAATCTGCTTCCCCCATGCAGCTCATCGACACTCACGTTCATATCAACTTTGAGACCTATAAATCTGAGTTAGAAGCCATTCGAGAACGCTGGCGCGAAGCTGGTGTAGTTCGGCTGGTTCATTCTTGTGTAGAGCCAGAAGAGTTTGCCGGCATTCAAGCAATCGCCAATCAGTTTTCAGAAGTCTCGTTTGCGGTTGGACTTCACCCCCTAGATGCGGACAAGTGGAAAGACGAGACTGCGAGCCAGATTAGGGAATTAGCAAGTTCGGACTCTAGGGTAGTAGCGATCGGCGAAACCGGACTGGACTTTTATAAAGCTGACGATCGAGAACACCAGTTTAAAGTGTTTGAGGCACAGCTTGAAATCGCCCAGGAACTTGACAAACCAGTCATTATCCACTGTCGCGACGCCGCCGCCCCCATGGCCGAAATGCTGAGGAACTTTTGGCAAACACGCGGGCCAGTGCGCGGGGTCATGCACTGCTGGGGAGGCACACCCGAAGAAACCCAGTGGTTTTTAGACCTAGGTTTCTACATCAGTTTTAGCGGAACAGTCACCTTTAAAAAAGCCTTGCAAATACAAGAATCAGCTTGTATGGTAAATAGCGATCGCATCCTAGTCGAGACAGATTGCCCTTTTCTCGCCCCCGTACCCCAGCGGGGAAAACGCAACGAACCAGCCTATGTCTACTACGTAGCCGAGCAAGTTGCTAAATTGAGAGGAGTTTCTCTTTTAACTTTGTCCCAGCAGACAACCGAAAATGCCTGTCAGCTATTCGGCTTTTCTGTTTAAGCTGTTCTCCATTTAAATTGTGTGTCAAAAATCACTCAAATTATTGTGGGATGGGCTTCTAGCCCGTCCAGAATATGCAATTTAAACGCGCAACAGCTTAGTTATAGCAGAGCAGAGAAACGAGGAAAACAGGTTGATTTAGGAGCCAGCGATCGGGATAATCCCATTTCTATCCTGCCAGAAAAACCGGATTCATCCTTTATTGGAGATTCTTTTGGCGTTGCCTGTTGCGATCGGATTTGCGTCCTATAATAAAAAGAACCGACCGATCGGGCGTTGGCTTAGTATCCGATCCTGCGATGTCGCCCAGGAACTACCAACACAACGCGAGTACGCTAAACTTCGGGATAGGTCAAAACTTCAGGCAATACCTCAAACTTACACACTCAAACTTACACATCAGAAGAAACTTGGAACCTCAGCAATTTGGCAATAGCTGTCAAGTCAATTTTAGGAGTCAAAAGTGTAGGGAATTCACCCCGGGATACCACGAGATCCGAGCTAAAAGCATCTCGATCGAAACTAAAATCCGCACAAAAATACTGCGAGCCCCAAGCAATAATAACCGTTGCAGCAGTTGGCAGGCGATCGAAAACATCATATAAATTCTCTCACACAATCCATCAAAAAAACGCAACAAGGTAAAAAAGCCCAGCCTTGGCGCCATGTAAAAAGCTAGAGCCACTGCGGAAAAAGGACACCCATGACCACTAAAGATTACACAGAATTCGCCTTCACCTTGCCCGACCTGATCGAAATCCAGCGGGCAAGTTTTCGCTGGTTTCTAGAAGCCGGGCTGATCGAAGAACTCGACAGCTTCTCCCCGATTACAGACTACACGGGCAAGCTGGAACTCCACTTCATGGGCAAAGACTTCAAACTCAAGCGCCCCAAATATGATGTGGACGAAGCCAAGCGCCGGGACAGCACCTACTCGGTGCAAATGTACGTCCCCACCCGCCTGATTAACAAAGAAACAGGGGAAATCAAAGAACAAGAAGTCTTCATCGGCGACTTGCCCCTGATGACCGAGCGCGGCACATTCATCATCAACGGCGCGGAACGGGTGATTGTCAACCAAATCGTGCGTTCCCCCGGCGTGTACTACAAATCGGAAACCGACAAAAACGGTCGGCGTTCCTATAACGCCTCGCTCATCCCTAACCGGGGCGCGTGGCTCAAGTTCGAGACAGACAAAAACGATTTAGTCTGGGTCAGAATCGACAAAACCCGCAAACTATCGGCTCAGGTGCTGCTCAAAGCCCTCGGACTTACAGACGGCGAAATCTACGACTCACTCCGCCACCCGGAATACTTCCAAAAAACGATCGAGAAAGAAGGACAATTCGGCGAAGAAGAAGCTTTGATGGAACTCTACCGCAAACTACGTCCCGGTGAACCCCCCACCGTGGCGGGAGGCGAACAGCTCCTCAACTCGCGCTTTTTCGACCCCAAACGCTACGATTTGGGCCGAGTCGGCCGCTACAAACTCAACAAAAAATTGCGATTGACAGTCCCCGATACCACGCGGGTGCTGACATCGCAAGATATCTTGACGGCGATCGACTACTTAATTAACCTCGAATTCGACATCGGTTCCACCGACGACATCGACCACTTAGGCAACCGTCGCGTCCGCAGTGTCGGAGAACTGCTGCAAAACCAAGTCCGAGTCGGCCTCAACCGCTTAGAACGGATCATCCGCGAAAGAATGACCGTCTCGGATGCCGACTCCCTCAGCCCCGCCTCTCTGGTCAACCCCAAACCGCTGGTAGCAGCAATCAAGGAATTCTTCGGTTCCTCCCAGCTATCCCAGTTCATGGATCAAACCAACCCTCTGGCAGAACTGACTCACAAACGTCGGCTTTCCGCCTTGGGCCCTGGAGGTTTGACTCGCGAACGCGCCGGGTTTGCAGTACGGGACATTCACCCGTCCCACTACGGCCGGATTTGCCCGATCGAAACACCAGAAGGCCCTAACGCCGGTCTGATCGGTTCCTTAGCAACCCACGCCCGAGTCAACCCTTACGGCTTCATCGAAACTCCTTTTTATCCAGTAGAAAAAGGACGGGTGCTGCGCGACAAAGCCCCTGTTTACATGACAGCCGACGAAGAAGACGATTTGCGCGTCGCCCCCGGAGACATCAGCCTCGACGAAAACAACAACCTCTTGGGCGAAACCGTAGCCGTCCGCTACCGCCAAGAATTCACTACCACCACTCCGATGCAGGTGGACTACATGGCGATTTCGCCCGTGCAAATCGTCTCCGTCGCGACATCGCTGATTCCGTTCTTGGAACACGACGACGCCAACCGAGCTCTGATGGGATCGAATATGCAGCGGCAAGCTGTGCCGCTACTGAAACCAGAACGGCCCCTCGTCGGTACGGGCTTGGAAGCTCAGGCGGCGCGAGATTCGGGGATGGTTGTGGTTTCCCGGATCGACGGCGAGGTGATTTACATCGACGCTACCCGGATTATTGTCAAACCCCTGGCTGTAGATGCCGAATCGAATTCCAGCGAAGAACATTTCCTGATTAAGGAATACGACGATCTCAAAGTCAAACAGCCCTCGGTTTGGAAGCAAAAATATGCTGGCTGCATCGAACACGAACTGCAAAAATATCAGCGTTCTAACCAGGATACTTGTTTAAACCAGCGTCCGCTGATTTATGAGGGCGATCGAGTCGTAGCAGGTCAAGTGCTCGCCGACGGTTCGTCCACCGAGGGGGCAGAACTCGCTCTGGGTCACAACATCCTCGTAGCTTATATGCCTTGGGAAGGCTACAACTACGAAGACGCGATGCTAATTAGCGAGCGTTTGGTGTACGAAGATGTCTACACTTCGATCCACATTGAAAAATACGAAATCGAAGCCCGCCAAACCAAACTCGGCCCCGAAGAAATCACCCGTGAAATTCCTAACGTCGGCGAAGACGCGCTGCGCCAGCTAGACGAACAAGGGATTATCCGCAAAGGTGCTTGGGTAGAAGCCAGCGACATCCTAGTGGGCAAAGTCACCCCCAAAGGCGAATCCGACCAACCGCCGGAAGAAAAATTGCTCAGAGCAATCTTCGGCGAAAAAGCCCGCGATGTGCGCGACAATTCCCTCCGCGTCCCTAACGGCGAAAAAGGCCGCGTGGTGGACGTGCGGGTGTTTACCCGCGAACAGGGCGACGAACTGCCCCCCGGCGCTAACATGGTCGTCCGTGTCTACGTAGCTCAAAAGCGGAAGATTCAAGTCGGCGACAAAATGGCCGGCCGCCACGGAAATAAGGGTATTGTGTCCCGGATTCTGCCGATGGAGGATATGCCTTATTTGCCCGACGGGACTCCGGTTGACATAGTGCTCAATCCCTTGGGCGTACCGTCGCGGATGAACGTAGGTCAGATTTTTGAGTGCTTGCTGGGATGGGCGGGCGAAAATCTGTCGATGCGGTTCAAGATGGTGCCTTTTGATGAAATGCACGGCGCTGAAAAGTCGCGGGAAACCGTACACGGCAAGCTACAGGAGGCACGCGAAAAAACCGGCAAGCCTTGGGTGTTTAACGAAAAGCACCCCGGCAAGACTATTGTCTACGATGGCCGAACTGGGGAACCGTTCGATCGCCCGATCACAGTCGGCATCGCCTATATGCTGAAGCTGGTTCACTTGGTAGATGATAAGATCCACGCCCGTAGCACAGGCCCTTACTCGCTGGTAACGCAGCAGCCTTTGGGCGGCAAAGCGCAGCAGGGGGGTCAGCGGTTCGGAGAAATGGAAGTCTGGGCGCTGGAAGCGTTCGGCGCCGCTTATACTTTGCAAGAGTTGCTGACTGTGAAGTCGGACGATATGCAGGGGCGGAATGAAGCGCTGAATGCGATCGTCAAAGGCAAAGCTATCCCGCGCCCCGGTACGCCGGAATCTTTCAAGGTGCTGATGCGGGAGTTGCAGTCTTTGTGCTTGGATATTGCTGTGCACAAGGTGAATACGTCCGACGAGGGCAGCGAGCACGTTGAGGTGGATTTGATGGCAGATGCTGGGGGCAAGCGATCGCCCTCCCGGCCTACTTACGAATCGCTTTCTCGTGACGAACTTGACGAGGATTAGGGATTTTAGATTTTAGATTTTAGATTTTAGATTGAAGAATTGTTTGACAGCATTCAATCTTACATCTCACCTCTAAAATCTAAAATCGAGAAGTCCCAATTAAAATGCCTCAGCAGTGGTACGAACACTGGTGAGGCGAATCAACGCTCTTAAGAGGAGAGACGCTGACATGACTATTGTAACAGTTGTCCCAGGAATAGAAGGAGAATTTGACCGGGCGACAGGCTGTATTAACTGGCAAGGGAGCAAGTTTGGCAACGGTTACGGGCGCAAGTGGCTCGATGGCAAAACGGTATTAGTCCACCGATTAGTCCTCGAATCAAAAATAGCAGGATTCCTTGGTTCCGGTTATTTTGCTTGCCACACCTGTGACAATCGAAGCTGCATCAACCCAGCACATCTCGTAGCGGGAACTGCGGCGGAAAATACCGGGCAGATGATCGAGCGCGATCGCAAAACTCCCAGACGGAAAAGTATTCCGGGTATTGGCATATTGTCGATCGAACAACTCCGGGAAATTCAGACTAAATATTTATCTGGAACAGTCAAAAACCACCTAGCAAAAGAGTATGGAGTACAACATGAAACTATTACTAAGATACTTCAGACAAATATTCCCGATAACTTCACTACAGTTTTGCCCGGTTTTTTAGGAGAAATTCAAGACAACGGCTGCATCATTTTTCAAGGCTCAAAGGACGGTCAAGGCTATGGCAGATACTGGAAAAATGGGAAATCGAAATCAGTTACTCGTGCTGTTTTAGCTGAGAAATTAGGATGTGAAATTCCGACTTCGATAGATGCTTGTCATACCTGCGACAATCCCAGTTGTATTAATCCAGAACACCTTTGGGGTGGTACTCGCACTCAAAATTCATTAGATGCTTCTAAGAAAGGACGCACTCAAGGCAAAAGTCATCCCCTTTCCAATGCCAAATTAGACTGGGAAAATGTGCGAGAAATTAGGCAAAAGCTAGCAGCCGGAAAGAGGATGAAGGATGTAGCACAGGAATACAGTGTCGACCGCAAAACCATACACGATATTAAGTATCACGTCACTTGGAAAGAAGAAGGTCAAGAGGTTCCAGTTCCCCGCATGGGTGGACATCTCGAACGCAAGCTAACTTTTGCTCAAGCTATTGAGATCCGAGAACGAATCCAAGCCGGAGAATCCCTTGCTAAAATAGCTCAGGAATTTGGAGTATCCAGAAATATCATTTCTGATATTAAAAGAAACATCACCTATAGAGGAGCGTAATATTGATTTGAGTTCAAAACGAAGCAAACAAAAAATATAAATTGCCAGCACTAATCGACAGTAAATAATCAATTGGAGTCAAAATGGCTAAAATAGAACAACGCTTTGATTACGTCAAGATAGGATTAGCTTCACCAGAAAGAATTCGACAGTGGGGAGAGAGAACTTTACCCAACGGTCAGATAACCGGTGAAGTGACAAAACCCGAAACAATAAATTACCGGACATTAAAACCTGAAATGGATGGCTTGTTTTGCGAGCGCATTTTTGGGCCTGCAAAAGATTGGGAATGTCATTGCGGGAAGTACAAACGAGTTCGCCATAGAGGCATTGTTTGCGAAAGATGCGGTGTTGAAGTCACTGAATCTCGCGTCCGCCGTCACCGGATGGGATTTATCAAATTAGCCGCTCCAGTAGCTCACGTTTGGTATCTCAAAGGCATTCCGAGTTACATGGCAATTCTGTTAGATATGCCGCTCCGAGATGTCGAACAAATCGTTTATTTCAATGCCTACGTTGTCCTAAATGCAGGTAATGCAGAGAAGCTGCAATACAAACAATTGCTTACGGAAGATGCTTGGCTGGAAATAGAAGACGAACTTTACAGCGAAGATTCCACACTCACAGGTGTAGAAGTGGGGATTGGTGCTGAAGCTTTGCAAGTTTTGCTGCAAAATATTCCGCTAGAAAGTGAAGCGGAAAAGTTGCGGGAAGATATTGCCAATGCTAAAGGTCAAAAACGGGCGAAGTTAATTAAACGTTTGCGGGTAATTGACAACTTCATCGCTACGGGATCTCAACCCGATTGGATGGTGCTCAATGTGATTCCGGTGATTCCCCCCGACTTGCGGCCGATGGTGCAGTTAGACGGCGGGCGTTTTGCAACCAGCGACCTCAACGACCTATATCGGAGAGTCATCAACCGGAATAATCGGTTAGCGAGACTGCAAGAAATTCTGGCGCCGGAGATTATCATCCGCAACGAAAAGCGGATGCTACAAGAAGCTGTGGATGCGCTGATTGACAACGGTCGCCGGGGCCGGACTGTGGTGGGCGCAAACAACCGCCCGCTGAAGTCGCTGTCGGACATCATTGAAGGGAAACAAGGGCGCTTCCGGCAAAACTTGCTGGGTAAACGGGTTGACTACTCCGGGCGTTCGGTGATTGTGGTGGGGCCGAAACTGAAGATTCATCAGTGCGGTTTGCCGAGGGAAATGGCGATCGAACTTTTCCAGCCTTTCGTCATCCACCGCCTGATCCGCCAAGGATTGGTCAACAACATCAAAGCTGCCAAAAAACTGATTCAGCGCAACGATCCTAGTGTTTGGGACGTGCTTCAGGAGGTGATTGAAGGACACCCGGTCATGCTGAACCGGGCGCCAACGCTGCACCGTTTGGGGATTCAAGCCTTTGAGCCGATTTTGGTAGACGGAAGGGCAATTCAGCTTCACCCGCTAGTCTGTCCGGCGTTTAACGCTGACTTTGACGGCGACCAAATGGCAGTGCACGTGCCTTTGTCTCTGGAATCTCAGGCGGAAGCGCGCTTGCTGATGCTGGCTTCTAACAACATTATGTCGCCGGCAACCGGAAGACCGATCGTTACTCCTTCTCAAGATATGGTGCTCGGTTGCTATTACTTAACAGCCGAAAATCCTGACGCTCAAAAAGGAGCCGGTCACTATTTCTCCAACCTCACCGACGCGGTTGTAGCTTACGAACAAGGAGTCGTTGACTTGCACTCCTATGTGTGGGTGAGGTTTCAAGGCGCTATCGAAAACATAGAACCTGAAGGAGAACCACTGAAGGTAGAACGCTCTACCGACGGTATCGTGACGAAAGAATACAAGTTCCGCCGAGTTCGGGAAGACGGAGACGGCAAGGTGCTCAATCAGTTCATTCGCACTACTCCGGGCCGGATTATTTATCACCAAACTATTGAGTCGGTGATAAATAATTAGGAGGTAATGGGTAAGGGTTGGTGGGTAATTACTGATAAGTAATCGCTAATAAATAATGGTGATTTAAGTTAGGAAATTTACCCATTACTGCTTACTAATTACTAATCAATACGGTTGGGTTAATGTTGGGTGGGTGAAATGTTGGGTGGGTGAAATGTTGGGTGGGTGAAATGTTGGGTGGGTGAAATGTTGGGTTTCGTTCCTCAACCCAACCTACTTACTACTGCCCTCTGCCTCGCAGCAAGAGAGCCTCCTGCGTCAATACTCCAATTACCAATTACTACTACTACTACTACTACTACTACTCAGAAAAATGACAGAAAATAAGGAAATTGTTTTTCGCAATCGAGTTGTTGACAAAGGTCAGCTCAAAAAATTAATCTCTTGGTCTTTCATGCACTACGGAACTGCCCGTACAGCGCAAATGGCAGATAAACTCAAAGACTTGGGTTTCCGCTTTGCGACACGGGCCGGAGTTTCGATTAGCGTAGATGACTTGCAGGTGCCGCCATCAAAACGATCGCTCCTAGATGCAGCCGAAGAAGAAATCCGCATCACCGAACAAAAATACACCAGAGGCGAAATCACCGAAGTCGAACGGTTCCAAAAAGTAATCGACACCTGGAACAGCACATCAGAAGACCTCAAAGACGAAGTAGTCAAAAACTTCCGAGCCACAGACCCCCTAAACTCCGTCTACATGATGGCATTCTCCGGGGCGCGGGGAAACATTTCTCAAGTGCGGCAGCTAGTCGGAATGCGCGGATTGATGGCTGATCCCCAAGGTGAAATCATCGACTTGCCAATTAAAACCAACTTCCGCGAAGGACTCACCGTCACCGAATACATTATTTCTTCCTACGGCGCGCGCAAAGGCTTAGTAGATACAGCCTTGCGGACAGCAGACTCTGGCTATCTTACTCGCCGTTTGGTGGATGTGTCCCAGGATGTAATTGTGCGCGAAGTAGACTGCGGCACCCAGCGGGGAATTCGAGTCCGGCCGATGACCGACGGAGCAACAGTGCTGATTCCCCTCAAGGACAGGCTGCTAGGGCGCGTGTTGGCGAGGGATGCGGTGCACCCCAAAACGGGGGAAATCGTGACTTACGGCAGCGAAAAAGCCGTCCGAAATCAGCCAATTACCGATGAGTTGGCAACGGAAATTGGTAAAGCTGGGGTAGCAGAAGTGTATTTACGATCGCCCCTGACTTGTGAATCGACTCGATCGGTTTGTCAGCACTGCTACGGCTGGAGTCTGGCCCACTTGAAAATGGTGGACATGGGAGAAGCGATCGGGATTATTGCAGCTCAGTCGATCGGCGAACCCGGAACCCAGCTCACCATGCGTACCTTCCACACCGGCGGCGTATTCACCGGAGAAGTCGCCAAACAAGAACGCGCCCCCTTCCCCGGCGTAGTGAAATTCAAGAACTTGCGTACTCGCTCCTTCCGCACCAGACACGGCGAAGAAGCACTGGTAGCCGAAAACAACGGCAAACTCGTATTTGAAGGCGACGGATTTGAAGAAGGAAAATCCGGCGCCAAAAATCAAAAACTGAAAATCGAATTAGCGATCGTCCAAGGTTCGACTCTGATGGTCAAAGACGGACAGCGCGCCATTCCCGGTCAAGTTTTGGCAGAAGTGCCGATCGTCGGTCGCGCCGCCCGCAAAACTACGGAAAAAGTGACTACAGACGTGGCTTCCGACTTAGCCGGAGAAGCCAAATTTGCTGATTTGGTGCCAGAAGAAAAAACCGACCGCCAAGGGAACACAACCCGCACAGCCAGCAAAGGCGGGCTGATTTGGATTCTCTCAGGAGAAGTCTACAACTTGCCCCCCGGCGCAGAACCAGCCGTGAAAAATGGCGATCGCATTCCGGCCGAAAGCGTGATTGCCGAAACCAAACTCGTCTCCGAACACGGTGGCGTAGTCCGCATCGCTGACCCCAGAGAAATCGAAATAATCACCGCCCAAGTCCTGCTCGACCAAGCAGTCGTGCGGGCCGAAAGTGCAGGCGGCCGCGACCACTACACGATCGAAACATCTTCCAAGCAGCGGTTTTCCCTGAAGACTGCTCCTGGGAGCAAAGTCATCAACGGAGAAGTCGTCGCCGAACTGCTCGACGACAGCTACCGCACAGCTACAGGGGGCATTGTCAAGTACGGCGGGGTGGAAGTCCACAAGCGCGGCAAAGCTAAACTTGGCTACGAAGTCGTCAAAGGCGGCACTCTGCTCTGGATACCGGAAGAGTGCCACGAAGTCAATAAAGACATTTCTCTGCTGCTGGTGGAAGATGGCCAGTACGTAGAGGCCGGTACAGAAGTCGTTAAGGATATTTTCTGCCAAACCAGCGGGGCAGTGGAAATCACTCAGAAAAATGACATCCTGCGGGAAATTGTGATCAAGCCGGGCACACTCCATGTAGTTGACCGCCCGCCGCTAACTTTCGGGGAAGGTCAAATCGTCAATGCCGGTCAAGAGATTTCCCCAGGCTTGATTGCCGAAGAATTGGGCTATGCCGAATATATCGAAACTCCCGAAGGCCCCGCTTTGCTGCTGCGGCCGGTGGTGGAGTTCCCGGTGCCGGATAAGCCACCAGTGCCTTCTCAGACAGCGCTGAATGAGTCGATCTCTTTGAAAGCAGTGCAGCGACTCCCTTATAAGGATGGGGAGCGCGTCAAATCTGTCGAGGGATTGGAACTGCTGCGGACTCAGCTTATTTTGGAAATTGGTTCGGGAGCTCCGCAACTGGCGGCGGATATTGAGCTGCTGCCGGATGAGGATGATGCTATGGCTTTTGGGGCGGACGGTTCGGGCCCGGCTTGGGGTTCGCCTGAAGACGTTAGTGCGTCGCAAGAGTTGGCGATGCCCCTGGCCGATGGGGGCGATCGAGTTTCCAAGACTTTCCGCTTGCAGCTAGTCATTTTGGAATCGCTAGTCATTCGGCGGGATGTGTCTGCTGATCCGACTCAGGGCAGCACTCACACGCGGCTGTTGGTGGAGGATGGGCAGTCGATCGCGCCCGGGGCAGTAGTCGCCCGCACGGAGATTCTCTGCAAAGAAGCGGGTATCGTCCGGGGCATCCGCGAGGGGCATGGCGAACCAGTGCGCCGACTGTTGGTGATGCGAGATGCGGATTCTATTTCGATCTCTGTGGCGAGTACGCCGGATGTGAGTCCGGGTCAACTGCTGGTGGCTGGTACCGAAATAGCTCCGGGAGTTGTTCTCGAAGAGTCCGGCCAAGTTGTGAAGGTTGTACCTGCGTCGGAGACAGAATCGGCGAAACTCTTGCTCAGGGTGGCTCGTCCTTACCGGGTTTCGGCCGGTGCGGTGCTGCACGTAGACGACGGCGATTTGGTGCAGCGGGGTGACAATTTGGTGATTCTGGTGTTTGAGCGGGCAAAGACTGGGGATATCATTCAGGGTTTGCCACGGATTGAGGAACTTCTTGAAGGGCGGAAGCCGAAGGAAGCTTGTATTTTAGCCAAGCGGCCGGGGACGGCTCGCGTGGTTACGGATGACGATGTTGTGGAACTTGCGGTGATTGAGGATGATGGCCGGATTGAGGAGTATCCTTTGTTGCCTGGTCAAAACCCGATCGTTTCCGACGGACAGCGCGTCGGCGTCGCCGAAGCTTTGACCGACGGGCCTGCTAATCCTCACGAAATTCTGGAGGTGTTCTTCCACGTACTCAAAGAGCGGCAGTCTACTTTTGAGGCTGCCTTGGAGAGTTTCCAACAGGTGCAGACGTTTTTGGTGAATGAGGTGCAGTCGGTTTATCAGTCTCAGGGCGTGGATATTTCTGATAAGCACATTGAGGTGATTGTCCGCCAGATGACCAACAAAGTCAGGATGGAGGATGGTGGCGATACTACTATGCTCCCCGGTGAGTTGGTAGAATTGCGGCAGGTTGAGCAGGTGAATGAGGCGATGTCAATTACTGGTGGAGCGCCGGCGGATTATACTCCGGTGTTGCTGGGGATTACTAAGGCTTCGCTGAATACTGATAGCTTTATTTCTGCTGCTTCGTTCCAGGAGACGACGCGGGTGTTGACTGAAGCTGCGATCGAGGGTAAGTCTGACTGGCTGCGGGGGCTGAAGGAAAATGTGATTATCGGCCGCCTGATTCCTGCGGGTACTGGGTTCAATGCCTATGAGGATGCTGGGGTCCAGGATGCGGGTTTTGATGGTGCTGTGTTTGATGACGACATCCACGATTTACAGGAGGATGTGGTACTTGACGATCGATCGGCGCGCCGTGCTTATACGATCGAGAGCGGTTATGAGATCGGGCGCCCGTCCGATCTTGAGCCTGATGAGGATTTTGAGGAAGTTGAGGTTGATGAGGACGATTTTGTCGCTGAGACTGAGGATGATACTTTGGGCCCGGATGTTGACGATGATGATGATATCGGTTTTGACTTCGATGAGGACGAAGAGTAATCATAGTTTTGAGATTGCATGAATGAGTGAACAGCGTTGCGCTCGCTGAGGATAATTTGGTTCCTCGCCGCAACGCACACTTCGATTTCACTCGTCATAAAAATCTCAATTTTTTCCTCACAAATTACAAGTCCGAACTCATAGCATTGTGCTTTCTTGACATCGACAGGAAGAAGGAAGAAGGAAGATTCAGAGTTTAAGCAAACTTTGTAATTCTAGAGTTTTAATTGTTTGTTGATTCAAACAAACAATTCTTTCTTCTTTCTTCCTTTTTCCTTCTTCCTTCTTATTCCTTCTTCATGTATGGTTCACTCAATCAGGCAGCAAAGCCTTGATTTGATTCACAAACTCTTGATGGTCTACCACAGGTTTAGAGATGTAACCGTCGGCACCGCTTAGATCCAGAAATGTTTCTTTATCACCAGCCATCGCGTGAGCAGTCACCAAAATAATCGGCAGCCAGGCCGTTTGCGGGTCAGCTTTGAGCAGTTGAGTAATCTTAATGCCGTCAACAGATTTGCCCTGGTACACGCTGCGCGAAAGAGACACATCCATTAAAATCAAATCAGCTTCGCGGTTGGCAGCAATCTGCATCACCTCTTCAACATTTTCCGTGTGTTTCACGGCTAAGCCCCCCCGCTTAGTCAGAATTTTGGAAAAAACCCGAGCATTAACCAAATCGTCCTCTACAATCAGAACGGTTTTCATAAATAAATATGGGAAGTATAGAAACTTTGTGACTTTAGTCCAAAGAGGAACACGACACGGGGACTACATTCCCCGTCAAAAATGCAGAGTTTTTAGCGCCATCAGCCGGGAACCCTGCAAAACCCGTATGTATATCCTTGAGCCACTAGCTGTCAGAGGGTTTACAGATGCCTAGAAGCATCCAGTACCATCATTTAGACTACTATACACAGACAGTTTAGTTCTTTTTTATAACTAGACCTGACAGTGGTGAGAGTCTCAAGATTCTCAGGTAGCAGGTTTATAGTACAATCCTGGACGCATGGACGACGCCTCGCAACCAGGTTTTTGCTAGTTGTGGCGGGCTATAACGAACTATTGCTATGAAAAAACCCGGTTTCTGACTACCCGTGCGTCCAGGAATTATAGTATCCTCTCTTTCGCTCAAGCCTCCGGCTTCTACCATTTTAGATTTTAGATTTTAAATTTTAAATTTTAGATTTTAGATGGGAACTGATAGACTGGGTATGGGTTGGGATCACGGGCCTACAGTTGCATTATTTTTTGAACTGGTATTAGAGTCGGGAATGTATGATAATTATTTTCCTTCCTCCTCATTAGAATCAAGCCATGTTTATTCACATCCTCCCCTCGCCACCGCATTCGGAATAGCGAATCTAGCGGGGATTGTTGGAGATTCCTAATACTCAGTTTTAACCCCTCAAAACGGCTGAAAATATCGACGCTTGCGTTCATCAAGGGGATGTCAGACTAGGAGATATCGCCAGGAGAGCTTTTGACTGATGAATTCATCAATATCGGCATTTTTGACACTCTCAGCGAGTCAGGGCCACGCTCTATGGTTGAATAAGCCCAAAACTTGGACTTCCCTCATCAGAAAAAATGGGTAGAAACCCCGTGCTAGAAGCACGGCTTTATATTTTTGATTTACTACCGCCTTGGGATTGGTTAACGGGAGTGTACTTTTGTATTGCACTTTCAACGGGACAATTACCGCTTCCAATCTTCCAATCCTGTACGCATAGTATTTTGCACGGGTTGTGCCTCCCATGAATGGGGTAATGTTAGCTTCGACAATGTTTCGAGAGCTTGTTAGACCTGCAACACTGTTCCAGTGACCTTAGAACTGTTTAATTGCAGATGACAGAGCAGGGGACTAGCTACGCATCCACAGGGTGTCGTGACTCTCAAAACGTAGGCAATTAAGCCTTAGTCTGGTCAGTACGGCTTGCCAGATTTCTCTTGCAAGCCCCGTGTCTTTAGACCGGGGTTACTGACAGTCCAGTCGCCTCTACACGATCAGAACAAGTGCCAGTACCACAGGTATTCCAATTCCGCTTACTTTTCTTTTGTAATACTTTCGGAGTCCATCACGCTTGCCAAAATACGATAAGCTCGATCGTCAACCATTGCTGCTTGATCCACGCTACGGCTGTACCGAGACGAGCTCAATCCAGGGTTTCTCCTGAATAAAATATTTCTTCGTGTAGATGGTTATTCCTAATTGCAATTAAATTCTATCATAGATTGACGGGGACTCCAGTCCCTCGTGACCGAAAGCATCGAGGATACAAGCCCCCGGATTCATCCGTCCAGAAATAAAAAACCTGTATCCGATCAAGGAGCCCCCGAATTTATCTCGCGCAAGTCAATGCTTCAATCTAAAATCTAAAATCTAAAATCTAAAATCGATTGACGCTTTCCTAGGAAGAGCTACAGCCTCACTACGTTCTGAGTTTCTGGCATTCCGTGTTCTCCTGTCTATTTACATTCTGCCGTGAGAAGGTAAATAGACAGGTAGGCGCAAATGAAGGCAACATAGAGGTTAGGGTAAGAGTGGAGAGTAAGAGGCAAGTGTTGCCCGTCTTCGGGACTCTGATTCTGCTTTCACAAGTTAAGTTTATTTTTATTCTTCAACTGGGCGGTTGGGTCGAACTTTCGGTTCGCCTGCGGCAAAGGCTTTTCAATCGAGACAGGGAACCTCGGCATTATTGACAGAGGCTGTTTTCACTCAGGAATTAACGGACACAAGGACTCATGGCTAAACAACTCAACCTACTTTCCGGGCAAGTAATTTCTACGCCTCTGCACGCCGAGATGCAGCAATCGTACCTCGAATATGCCATGAGTGTGATCGTCGGGCGAGCTTTGCCTGATGTCCGCGACGGTTTAAAACCAGTTCACCGTCGAATTTTATATGCGATGCACGAACTAGGTCTGACGCCAGACCGACCTTACCGTAAGTGCGCCCGGGTAGTTGGAGATGTTTTGGGAAAATATCACCCCCACGGCGACCAATCGGTTTACGACGCTCTGGTACGCATGGTTCAGGAGTTTTCGAGCCGCTATCCTTTACTGGCGGGTCACGGCAATTTCGGTTCGGTGGACAATGATCCGGCGGCTGCTATGCGGTATACGGAAACGAGGCTAGCACCGATCGCCCACGAAGCTATGCTAACCCAAGTCGGTGACGCAACTGTTGATTTTACTGGTAACTTTGACAATTCGCAGCAGGAACCGACGGCGCTGCCTGCTCAGTTGCCGTTTCTGTTACTCAACGGCTGTACGGGCATTGCTGTGGGGATGGCAACTAATATCCCGCCACACAATTTGGGGGAGGTGGTAGACGGTTTAATTGCTTTGATTGAAAACCCGGAACTATCCGATGAGAAGTTGATAGAACTGATTCCAGGCCCGGATTTTCCAACCGGAGGGGAAATCGTCGCTACAGAGGGCATTGTTGACGCCTACACTAAGGGTCGAGGCAGCATTGCGGTCAGGGGTGTGGCCGGGGTGGAAGAAGTGCCAGGTAATCGCAAGGTGCGTACTAAAACGGCGATCGTGGTGACGGAGTTTCCGTTTCAGGTAAATAAGGCGGCTTGGATTGAAAAGGTGGCGGAGTTGGTCAATGCTGGCCGCCTCGACGGTATTTCTGATTTGCGTGACGAGAGCGATCGCGAAGGGATTCGAGTGGTGATTGAACTCAAGCGGGAATTTACTCCAGAAGCGGTTCTCGCTCGTCTTTACCAACAAACTGACCTGCAAACAAATTTTGGGGCGATTTTGCTGGCAATTGTCAACGGTCAACCGCGACAGTTGACGCTGAGACAATTGTTGCAGGAATTTCTGGATTTCCGGGAAGTGACTCTTACCCGCCGCTACAATTACGAGTTGCAGGCTGCGGAACGCCGGTGTCACATTGTCGAAGGCTTAATGTTGGCTTTGACAAATCTCGATACAGCGATCGACATTCTCAGAAATTCTCCTGACGGCTCTACTGCTAAGCAAACTTTCCAAGTTCGCCTAAATTTGAGCGAAAGTCAAGCTGATGCGATTTTGGCGATGCCTATGCGGAGGCTGACTGGTTTGGAAAGGCAAAATTTGCAGTCTGAGTTTGATGAGTTGATGGCTAATATTCAAGAATTGCAGCGGTTGTTGAGCGACAGGCGCGAACTTTTGAAGGCTTTAAAGAAGGAATTTCGATCGCTCAAACGCAAGTACGCTGACCCCCGTCGCACTAAATTCGCCAATGGAACTGCACGCGCAGCAAACGCCGAATCACAATTTGCTGGTAAGAAAAATTCTGGGGTGAAGCAGTTGTCGCCGGCAACGATTCAGCCGAACTTATTGCCCGTTCTAGAGCCAGAGGAAACTATTGTTGAATTTTCGCACAAGCAGTACGTGCGACGCTTGCCGGCTGGGGAAAAGCCACGCTCGAAAAGTCGCGAAAAATCGGTTTCAGCTTTAGAAAAAAATGAAGATTTTATTGTTACCGCAAATCTGACGAAAACCGATCGCACTTTGGTCGTCTTAACTCCTAACGGCAAAGCTTACCCGCTGAAAGTGGCAGATATTCCTAGTAGTAGCGCCAAAGACCGGGGAAGGCCGATCGTTAGTTTGTTGTCGCCGAGTGCTACTAAAGACAGTGCCGATCGCGCTTTGTCGGAAATCACAGTCGCACACTTTATTTTGCCGGAAAATTCGGAGGCGGCGGATTTAGTAACTCTGACTCAGCAAGGAAAAATTAAGCGCTTGGCGATGCAGGAATTTGCTGATTTGACTAATCGTGGCGTTACTGTTGTTAAACTCAAGGAGGACGATCGGCTGCGCTGTGCGAGTCTGGCTAAAGTCGGCGAGCAAGTGGCAATCGCCACTTCAGGAGGCCGAGTCCTCCGGTTTGAGATCGATGATGAACAACTGCCGCCAATGGGCCGCGCGGCCCAGGGTTCTCAAGTAACCAGGTTGCGGAAGCAGGAACAGTTGGTGGGCTGCATCACTCTCGACCCGAACGACAGTCTGGTGCTATTTTCCGAGTTGGGTTGGGCAAAACGAATGCCTGCAGGTTCTGTCAGACTTACTAACCGCGGCGAAATTGGCACTCAAGCTTTTCGCTTCGCAGAGCCTAAAGATGCTTTAGTTGGCTTGCTGCAGGCTGTTCCGGGTACGGATGTCAAACTTTTTACTAATTCTGGCCGCCTGCTGCGATCGACTATTGATGCTATAGCTTTTTGGGGGAAAGATGCTGCGGGCGATCGAGTTTTTGACCTCAATCCGGGTGAAAAAATTATCAAAGTTATCAGCAGTCAGTAGTCAATAGTCATTAGTCATGGGTCATTGGTAATGGGGAATTATTCTTCTTGCAGGACTTCTTAAGCCTTGTTCCCAGGCTCTGCCTGGGAATACATACCCGGAGGCTCTGCCTCCAATTCCCCAATCTAAAATCTAAAATCTAAAATCTAAAATTGTTTAATGGCGCAAGTTGTATTAGAAAATATCTACAAAAGTTTTCCTCTCCGCCCAGGAGAACAGGAAAAAGAAGCAAACACTGTCGCAGAAAGTGTCTCGCCTATAGCCGATCGCCCTTCGTCTAACAGCGTTTTGCGGCGCATTAACCTGACGGTCGAAGACGGGGAGTTCATGGTGCTGGTGGGCCCTTCTGGCTGCGGAAAAAGCACTTTGCTGCGATCGATCGCCGGTTTGGAAGTTTTGACTGCAGGCAATATTTGGGTGGGCGATCGGCTCCTTAACGATTTGCCTCCTAAAGACCGAGATATCGCTATGGTATTTCAAAATTATGCTCTCTATCCTCACTTAACAGTTTACGATAATCTCGCCTTTGGATTGCGCCGATCGGAAAGGGAGAAGGAAGAAGGAAGTTCGGCAACGGATTCTGTAACGGATGTAACGGATGTAACTGATAGAAGGAAGAAGGAACAAGGAACAAGGGAAAAGGGAGCAGCTAGAAGGAAGCAGCTAGAAGGGAGCAGAGAGAAGGGAGAAGAGACAGAAAAAGAAAAAGGAAGCAGGGAGAAGGCAGAAAAAATCAGGAATCAGGTAAAAGAGCTTATTAATTATTTAGCTTCTAATACTTTAAACAACGAGCGAATATATGCTTTATGGGAGGATTTTTTGGTAGGAGCTACTCGCAAGTTGCCTCCAGGTTTGCGCTATTTGTCGGAACGGGAAAAGGCTGTAGGAAAACGAGTGCGGGAGGTAGCTGAATTATTGCAAATAGAATCTCTTTTAAATCGCTTGCCGAAACAACTTTCGGGAGGGCAAAAGCAGCGAGTAGCTTTGGGTAGGGCGATGGCTAGGAATCCTGAAGTTTTTTTGATGGACGAACCGCTATCGAATCTGGATGCGAAATTGAGGGCCCAAACGAGATCGCAAATTGTGCAGTTGCAGCGACAGTTGGGAACTACAACTATTTATGTAACTCACGACCAAACTGAGGCGATGACTATGGGCGATCGGATTGCTATTATGAAGGTCGGCCAGATTCAGCAAGTAGCTCAACCTCTAGAGCTTTACAACAAGCCGGCTAATCTGTTTGTGGCTGAGTTTATCGGTTCTCCGCCGATGAATTTCTTGTTGGTGGAATTTAGTGCCCCGTTGTTGATTTCTCACCCGCAATTTCGCTTTACTTTACCCGATATTTGGGCAAAAAGTCTACAACAATATGACGGGCGAGGGCTGATTTTGGGCATTCGGCCGGAACATCTGAGCATTAACCCTCCGGCTACCAAAAATCTTTCGGTACAAGTGGAAATTGTAGAGGCTTTGGGACACGAAACTTATTTGGGGGTTTGTTTGACGGACGCTCCAGCGGTGCGGATGCAAGTGCGGGTTCCTCCTGAGCGATCGATCAGAGTTGGCGAAGAGCTTTGGTTGGCTATCGCCCATGACAAGATTCACTTGTTCGACCCTGATACCGAGCTGGCTATTTTTCCTCGTTAGGCAAAATCCTCAAGGTCGATCGACCGTTGTGACCGATATCACTAATCACAAGCTTGCATTTTTATCAAAGAATGTTATATTTATTTACATAAGCCTTACAAAAGTTAACGAAAGGAGTTCGCACTATGCAAGAACAAAAACGCAATGCTTGGAACTGGGGCTTCACAGAAGGCGCCGAAAATTGGAACGGTCGTTTGGCGATGATTGGTTTCTCTGCCGCTGTCATCATCGAATTGGTTTCCGGTCAAGGTCTCCTTCACTTTTGGGGCGTGATGTAATTTTCTAGTTAAGACTTTTTTGACAATGCAAAGCTTGGGAGTTCCGTTACGGACTGCTTTGTAAAACTTATCTAAACTTGTCTAAACACATTTTTAGACACAATTTGGAGCTTACTTCCTACGCTGTTGGGTAGACGGCTAATCCCAAGATAAGTAGGCTATCCCCCTCAAGCCGAGGGTTCCCAATTTAAAATGTTCAGGCTCGCGTTAAAATCACGATCCAAAGATATGCCACAAGCAGGACAGTCAAAAGTCCGAACGCTTAGTGGCATATCTTTTTTTATGCCACAATTAGAACAAGTCTTAGTGCTAGAAAACCACTGGTCTACCAACACTAAGCTAGCTCCATACATTTGGCACTTGTAGTCGAGTTGACGTTTAAATTCGTAGAAGCCGAGGTCAGATATTGCCCCTGCTAACTTATGATTCGCCATCATTCCTTGAACGTTCAAGTTTTCAATCTTAATTAGCTTGAAAGTTTTAGCTAAATAAGTTGTCAACTTGTGGAGAAAATCTAAACGAATGCGAGCTATCCCTGCATGGAGTTGACTAATTTTATTGTAGGTTTTGCGCTGGTTTTGAGAGCCTCTTACCTGCTTAGAGGCTTTGCGTTGTAAAGTGGCAAGCTTGGTTTTCGCTTGCTTTAAGGGTTTTGGTGCATTAAATACCTGCTGAGTTGATAGCGTGGCAAAAGAATTAATGCCGACATCAATTCCTACCGAACTTTCAGACTGCTGAACAGGTAGACGCTCAGCATCAACGCAGAATGAGACAAACCAACGACTTCCTTCTTTTGAAATCGTGAAAGTTTGAGAGATGAAGCTACACTCTAAGGGTTCAAAAAGTCGAAAAGTTCCCAACGTAGGAATCTTAATAGTGCTGCCAGCGGTTAGCAAAACTTTGCCGTTAGACGAATCAACTGTAAAAGATTGACCGTCTCGGCGACTAGCGAATCTTGGATGACCTGCTTGGACAGAGCGATACCGACTAAACGCCTCTTTTAGATCGATTAAGGCATTTTGGTAAACTCGGCTAGACAACTGGTTCATCCAGCCGAATTCAGGCTGCTTCTTGACGTAGTTGGTGAGAACTTTTTTGACTTCCTTGAGCACCTTCGAGTCTGTAAATTGTCCCTCGCCATACATTTGAGTCCGCAAGCTTAACCCAAAGTTGAATACTACGCGCCGGAATCCTGCGTGTTTTGCCATCAAAGTCGCTTCCTTGTTATTTAATTTGAGCGCTCGTTTGACGGCAAACATAAAACTTCCTCAAGGGTGATTAACTATGGATAAGTTTAGAAAACTGTTTGGCACTTAAGTCTTGCTCCCTAAATTTTGGCAGCGCGATTTGGGCCACAAATAGCCAATTGCTCCCTGCAGTTAGCAGCACAAAATTTAACAGCTATAGATCAAACCGGGTCGGGGGGTTCCCCCCCCAAAAGAGTGATTATCACTCTTTCGGGTGATGCTAGCAAATTACTCTAGCGGATATATTCTTTCAAGATGCTGTTCCGGTTGGGATGGCGCAACTTCCGCAGAGCTTTAGCCTCGATTTGGCGAATCCGCTCACGAGTGACGTTAAAGATTTGACCAATTTCCTCCAAGGTCTTCATCCGTCCGTCATCTAAGCCGTAACGCAGCCGCAGTACATCCCGTTCGCGGGGGCTGAGAGTATCCAAAACGCTTTCCAAGTCTTCCCTGAGCAGGTTTTTCGAGACTTGATCTTCTGGCGTTTCCCCGTCAGATTCAATAAAGTCTCCCAGACGTGAGTCTTCCTCTTTGCCGATCGGAGTTTCTAGAGAGATTGGCAACTGTGCGGACTTAGCAATGAACCGCAACTTCTCGATCGTCATTTCCATGCGGGTAGCAATTTCTTCTTCCGTAGGCTTGCGACCCATTTCCTGAGACAGGAGTTTGGTAGTTTTCTTGATCCGCGAAATGGTTTCGTAAAGGTGAACAGGTAGGCGGATAGTGCGCGATTGGTCGGCGATTGCCCGGGTGATGGCTTGACGTATCCACCAAGTTGCGTAGGTAGAAAACTTGTAGCCTTTTTCGTGATCGAATTTTTCAGCGGCCCGGATCAGACCCAAAGAGCCTTCCTGAATCAAATCTTGGAAAGACAAACCGCGATTCATGTATTTTTTGGCGATCGACACCACCAAACGCAGGTTTGATTGCACCATTTTTTCCTTAGCCCGACGGCCGACGTGGAGTCGGTGACGGAATGCAGGAAGTGCCATATCTACAGCATTCGCCCATTCGCTGTCTTTGGGTTCGCGGTTATACTCTTCGAGCAGTTGTTCTCGAACTCGCTCTAATTCCAGCAAATCTGCAATCTTGCGCGCTAGTTCAATCTCTTCGTCAGCTCGCAGCAGTCGAATCCGACCGATTTCTTGCAGGTAAAGACGAATAGAGTCTTCAGTATAATGCTTTTTCTTTGCCTGTGCCCGACGGCGGGCTTTGGCGCCTTTGCCAGCTTTAGTGTCGTCCTCAGATTGAGAGTCTAAGAATTCTTCTCGATCGTCTTCTTCGTCGATAAAGAGTTCCAACTCGCTCTCAGGTAGAACGCTTTCGGCGCCCCGAAGCAACTCGAGTGTTTCCATTTCCGGTGTAATTGTGGTTGCGAGTACGGTGTTAGCCTGGATCATGCCGTCTTCCTCATGCTCCTGAATTAAAGAATAAATAACAGTGGAATAGTGTCTGTTTGTAGTTTAGACAAGTTAGCCAGTATTGACATTCCCGCAGGAAAAAATAGTGGGATTTTCGGTCTGCTAGCTGAATCTGTTACCGAAACTGCACCTGTTTTATGAGTCACGGTTCGAGTTCTGGTTTGAAGCAGGCAGCGCATTCAATCGATCGCAAATTTTAACATCGCGACCTTGAATTGAGCTAGCGGCTTTTTCTTTCGGAACGAGTTACCACATCACCTGCGATACCTTGCCCACAGAAGCAAACCATGAAGTGCGATCGATCGCACTTCCAAAAATACTGGCTTTTTTACTCGGTACTTCGAGCTTTTACCCGTACAAGTTTTCCCGCACGGAACCCTCTAACTTTTGTATTGGAGGTATCGAACTTTTGATTCGCCTTGCTTTCACTCTGGTTGTCAGACATGACAGTTGCACGGCAAATTTTCGCCACCTTGGATGTCGGTCTGCTGCCTCAAATGCAACAGCAGAGGGTTGAAGCACCAAAAGGGGAGAATCGGATCTTGCCAAGACCTTCCCGATTGTAGCCTTTCTCACAAAAAATGGAAGTTGTTTTCCATTGTTTGTCAAGAACTAGGAAAACTCTGTCAGCTTAGCTTGACAATACTAACTCATGTCCAGCTCTGCTAAATCCTGAGAACGGCCCGCAAAAACTTTGGCACGATCGAACGGCGCTGTTTTCTGCGTATATCTGGGTGAACGGCTGCGGCGTAGTTGGCCAGACAGTTAGCAGACAATTTTTGAGTTGCCCAAATTGGAACCAATACAATCCGTGTAGATACACCCATCATTACCCTGTTTCCCTGAATTGAATCATACGCAATCTGCGATTGAATAAAGCTCGTAGCTTTAGTTTTAAGCCGGCCACTCTGGATTAGAGACCGACTCTGACCCCCTATGAAGCGTTGCGGGTTGAGTAGTGCAACAGGGGCTTTCATTGTTAAGTTAGCTCAAATCTCAGAAATTGGCTTTAATTTTGACGTTAAATCACATTAAGTTCTTAACGTCACATTCTTATTTAAGCAGTTCGACTCGAGTTTGTCCCGTCAGTGGCAAAAACCACCAGGATAAATTCTACTGAGAGTTAACCCGCCGCGCAACTCTCGGCTGTGGACTTCTCTAAAATTTTTGGCTTTCGGTTCGCACTTACGCGATCGCACTGTCTCACAAACAATACAATTCGACATCTCCCGGAAGTATAACTTCACGATTCCTTTAAATATATCGTGACAGTGTGAAGATTCCATAAACCCCTTTAATTAAATTTAGATAGCATTCCAGAATTGTCTTGATAATTTCAAGCAGACGCAAAAAAATCCCCAGCGGACGTTGATGCAACTACCAGCAGATAATAACTCCGCCAGGGAAGAAAAATTTACCCAGTTAGCGATGTGCTTGCTATTGTGAGAGAATGCCTAAACCGCAGGATGCGCTTAAAGATGTGGAGGGGTAGGACGCTGGTGCGATGCTCAAAATTTTGTTATTATTTACAGCGTGTCATCAGAAAGCGCTGATCTAGGTTTGATCTCTAAATCATTCCTGGCTCCTAGCTCAGCAATGACGAGAGCGAAAATTGTCTATAAAGTTGATTATACCTGCTTACTATTGATGATTTCTAATAAACCTTGATAAAAGACTTTGAAGCTTTTAGAGAGATTTGATTCAGGATTCATATATTTAGAAATTTCGCTAGAGGCTTTATATTTTTCTAGTCCTCCCTGATGGTATCCAGCGTTCCGTAATACTCTTTCTAAAGCCTCCCAGGTGCCTCCTTTGATAGCATCAGGCTCTCGATATTTTTTTTGAGTAGCTAAATTGGGAGAGACTTTAGGGTAAGCTTGGCGAATTGCTTCAACATCGCCGAAAAACCACGCTTCTAATTCTTCAACTACAATTCGATTTAAGACTTGGAATGATTTATCTTTTTGACAGGAAGATTTAGTGATAAATCCCGATGATATTGCTATTATTTCTAGGTGTTGTTTTAATTTTATACAATCTTCTCGATCTTCATCTATTAAAATAACAATTTTCCAATCAGGCGGAAGCCATGCTTGATAACCTTTCAAACGGTTAGGCAATTTAGCCAGTAAATCGGTTTTCCCTCGAAAAGCATGAATTTTATAGGTAACAGTCGATGGCAATATTTTGGGTAAAATCTGGGTTAAAGCTGATTCTAGTGATGCTTCTTCCACTAAAAACTCAAGATGCAAAATCCTCACCTACTCTTAATTTTAAAGTTAAAATCATTGCGGTGCACCCGCATTTTTAAGCGGATTTCCCACATCAAAGAAATCTTCCATCCACAGCGAACCCAGTAAGGCACCGTGTTCCATAAATTGTTTTACTCCCTGCATATCTGCGGTTCTTTTTGCTTGAGTAAAACCTTTCTCATCTCGATATAATACCCATAATTCCTCTGGCTTCAAACTATCCACAAAAAAGGGAGAATGCGTTGTCACCATTAATTGAGTATTCGCAGAAGCAGAACGACATTCTTCTGCAAGCTGAGGTAATAATCTCGGATGTAAATGATTTTCTGGTTCTTCTATCCCCACTAACTGCGGGGGATTTGGGTCAAATAATACTATCAAATAAGCTAAGAGCTTTAAGGTACCATCGGAGGCAAATTTTGCCAGAATTGGATGAGAAAAAGGAGCATCTTTAATTTCCAACAAAAGTCTGCCATCCTGCATGATTGATGCTTCGACTTTTTCGAGGCGTGGAATACGAACGGAAAGGGTTTTTAATATTTCTTCTAACCGTTGGGGATGTTGTTCCTTGAGGTATTGGATAACATTTGGTAAATTATCCCCCGTGGCGGACAATCTTTCCTGTGCACCTGCTTCGGTAAGGCTGCGGGTATGATCTGCGGTTAAATATGATAAATACCAGCCTGTAATAAAACGTCTTAATGCACTAACACGGGGATGTTTGGCAAATTGTCCTAATGTATTTACTGCTAAAAATTCAGATGATTCTAGTTTTTCGGTTATCCTTTCACCTTCTTCATCAGGACTTTCACCACTAATGACTTGTCCTTCCCCTTTTTTGAAGTCTAAAAAACGAAAGGGTTTTCCTTTTCCCGATTGTCCGCGTCGCCAATGCAACCATTCTTCAGCAATGAAGGGACGATTATTTTCTTCATCTATAGCGAGATGATAGGTAATTAAAGGCGATGCGGATGTCTCTCGATATTTTAATTCAATGATAATGCAGCCTTCGCTGTCTCTGGTGCGTAATTCTCGAAATCTGCCCCGTCTATCCCAGGCTTTTCTTAGGCTTTCGGTAAAACATTCGGATAGGAAAGCGAAAACATCGAAAATAGTTGACTTTCCGCTACCGTTTGGGCCTAAGAAGACTGTTAAGGGGGTGAGATTTTTGAGTTCGAGATTGTTCAAAGCACGGTAATTTTGGACTTTGAGATATTCAATACGGGGAATATTTTTCATCATTTCACCTCCTCAATTATAATCTGGGTTTTTTTCCTCCTAATTTCTCCTTTAACGAACCGCGAAGACGCGTTAGGCGAAGCCGCGCGTAAGCGCTAGGGCGCGAAGGAAGAAAAGAGAAGAAGAAAAAACTCAAGTCCTGACTGTGAACTTAATTTAAGCGCGAGACTGATTACTGCTGATTCCGCAGGCGAGGGTTAACAAACTCGTTTAATCCTTCCCCTACCAAAGACAGTCCCACCACCATTAAAGTCATCGCCAAACCGGGAAACAAAGCTGTCCACCAAATGCCAGTAGGTAGCGCATCTAAAGCTAAACGCAAGTCGTGTCCCCATTCGGGAGTTGCTTCGGGAAGTCCTAATCCGAGAAATCCCAAACCTCCTAATGTTAAAATTGCATCGGCCGCGTTGAGCGCAAACAGCACAGGTACGCTCTGAATCACATTCAGAAACAGGTAGCGCGAAAGCACTGTCCAAGTATCGGCACCCATTGCTCGCGCCGCTTCGACAAACAATTCGGTTTTGACGCTGACGGTGTGATTCCTGACGACGCGGTAGTATTGAGGGATGTAGGAAATGCTCAGGGCGATCGCAGCATTCAAAACTCCTTTTCCCACTACAAATGCTAGCGTCAGAGAAAGTAGCAGCCCCGGCAAAGTATAAATTGTATCCATTAAAAATAACAACACTCGATCGAGCTTACCGCCCAAATAACCGCTAACCAAACCCAGCGGCACACCGATAAACAAACTCAAAGCAGTGGCTAAAATTACCACTTGCCAAGCCGCGCGAGAAGCAAACAGCGTGCGGGAAAACACATCGTAGCCACTGCGGCTAGTACCAAACCAATAATTCGCCGACGGCGGTTCGTGGATGGGGTTAATCAAAGCCTCGGTAGGATTTTGCAGCCATCCCCAAGCTTGCATAGCTGGAGACAAGGTTGCTACCAATATAAACACGGCAGTTATTGTCAAACCTGCCCACATCATTTTCATGGACAGGCTTGACGGTGAGGCACTGTTGAGAAATCGCGGCAGTCGGAGGCGGCTTTGAGCCATAATGACGATCGACCTATATAAGACTTTTCGATTTTAGTAGCACTCAGGTGCAAAAACCCGGAACAGTCAATCGATTTTAGATTTTAGATTTTAGATTTTCGATTGACCCCACGGATAAATGCTCTTTCTTGAGGATTTTCGATTTTCGATTTGGGATTGATTCCACGGATAAATCACGTGGCGGGTACCACCTTTGAAATTCCTGGTCAAAAATCCTCTTTCTCATTCGCCAAACACTCGTGACAAACCGGGTTTTTTCGCGCGATGGGGCTACAAAAAAATCGGTTTCTCCCCTGCACGAGACTGGCGCGCAGGGGAGAAACCGGGTTTTTGGCAGGTGGGACACAAGTTGAGTTTAGGAAAAATCTCTCTTGGCACACCTCCAATCTAAAATCGATCGAATTCCTACAAATTACTGGCAATTAACTCGCGGTACTGGCTTTTCGGCTTAACTCCCTTGAGCTCAGCTACCAAATCTTTGTCTTTGAAATACTGAATCGTCGGCGTACCAATCACGCCAGCATTTTCAGCAATTTCAGGATCTTCTTCGATGTCAATTTCCACGTAGTGGATTTTGCCATCGAACTCATCTACTACTTTGCTCAAAATCGGCTTGAGGCTGTGGCAAGGCCCACAACTCGGAGAGGCATATTTGACCACAATCAGTCGATCGCTATCGTGGAACAACTTCCGCAAAGCATAACCTCCTTCGTGGCGCGTGTCGTTGATATCAAAGTTCTCGCTGGTTTTGCGTACTTTTTGAGTTTCCGGCGCTGCTGTGGGTTGCTCGGATTCCTCGGTTTGATGGAATTCCTGCGTTAAACCGTTAACTGACAGCCAACGTTCTGCCAGCATCGCACCCATACAACCGCTGCCGGCCGCGGTGATTGCTTGGCGAAACTCGTGGTCTTGTACGTCGCCGACGGCGTAAACTCCCTCGACGCTGGTTTCTACCGAACCGTGTTTGGTGGCGATATAGCCTACTTCGTCGAGTTCTAGCTGACCTTGGAACAGTTGAGTGTTGGGAGTGTGACCGATCGCGTAAAACAATCCTTTCACCAGCAAATCGCTTTCGGCGCCGGTCTGGATATTTCTAATTCTCACCCCGTCCATTTTCCCGCCCGCTTCGCCCAAAATATCCACTGCTTCAGTGTTCCAGTGCACGGTAATTTTTGGATTGCTCAGCACTCGGTCTTGCATGGCTTTGCTGGCGCGCATTTGATCGCGCCGCACCAGCATATGTACGTGAGAGCCGTATTTTGTCAAATAAATAGATTCTTCCGCTGCGGTGTCGCCCGCGCCGATGACAGCTAAGTCTACTCCTTTAAAAATGGGGGTAGCGCCGTCGCAAATCGCACAGGCTGAAATGCCGTGACTCCAAAATACGTGTTCGCTAGGTAGCCCCAGCCGTTTCGCCGTCGCACCTGTAGCGATTACTATGGTGTGGGTTTTGATTTCTCTGTCTTCCGATCGCACTGTAAACGGACGCTTCGTCAAATCTACGTAAGTTACATCTTCTGTGTATAATTCTGCACCCCAGCGCGCTGCTTGAGCTTTCATCCGATCCATCAGTTGCGGCCCGGTGATGCCTTCGGGAAAGCCAGGGAAGTTTTCGACTTCTGTGGTGGTCATCAGTTGACCGCCGGGGACGCCTCCCATTTGGTAGCCTTCAAAGACTACGGGTTTCAGGTTTGCTCTCCCGGCGTAGATTGCTGCTGTGTAGCCTGCTGGGCCTGAGCCGATAATTACTAGGTTTTCTACGGTTTCGTTGGTCATAGCTATTTAATTAAACTCATAACGACTTCGTTTTACTAATTCTAGCAGAGTTCGATCGAGTTTGGTTGGATGCCATTGTGCGATCGACCACCTGTATCTATATCTTGAGGGTCGATCGGTCTTTGGGGCAATTCCAGCTACTTTAATAAGCAAAAACAATCTAAAAGTCGATTTAGTTTTAAATGTTCGATCTATTTTAAGGGCTGAAATCTTAAGAAAATCTAAAGACGACCAAAATTATTGACTTCATTCTCAATTATTTTACCTATTTACTTGCTTTGAGGCTTGTGGTACGATTTTCACAATCCAGGGGCATTATGACTAATTTTAGTTTTTGACGCTGAAAGCTTTTAAAATGGTAAAATTAACGAATTCGCAAATGTAATAAGTACAATTTTTTATGCAAAATCCGCATTTGATGGTTTAAGAATTGTAACGCAGATTTTGCCATTTTTGACAAAATACAGTATTTGTGGTATGCAAGGTGCAAGGGGGGGAAATTAGAAGGAAATTTTTAACCGCTTTGGAAGCACAGGCGGGACGCCCGTGCCACGATAAAATAGAATTTTCTATTTGTGTCTGAATGGATAAAATCAAGATATTGTTTGTGTGCAGTCAGAATAAGTGGAGAAGTTTGACTGCTGAGAAGATATGCGAGAATCTTAGCGGCTACAGCGTGCGATCGGCGGGAACGGAAAAAGGTGCAAGAATTAGAGTAACTGAGGGTTTGCTGGGCTGGGCAGATTGGATATTTGTGATGGAGAAGAAGCATGGCGATCGACTTCGCAGCAAATTTCCCGAAAGTCTCGAAGGCAAGAAAGTTATTTGCCTGCAAATCCCGGACAATTACGAATATATGGAACCGGAGTTAGTCGAGCTTTTGCAGGCAAAACTGAACCCCTATATGGAAATGCCAGATAACGAGATAAATTTTATGCAGCGAGTTTTGGAACCGGAAGTGATGGATTCCTTGGAAGAGGCGATCGAATACGATTCGATGGACTTTACTGAGGTTAATGCTGCTTTTGCTCAGAGTGCTGCGGCGTTGGGGCCGGTTTTTGGAAACGTTTTGGATGCGGGCACGGGTACGGCGAGAATTCCGATCGCACTTTGTCAACTCCGGCCAGCATGGAAATTGACTTGCATTGATTTGTCGGCAAATATGCTGAAAGTTGGGGCCCAAAATGTGGAAAAGGCCGGCGTGCGATCGCAAATCAATCTAGAATTAATCGATGCTAAAGCCATGCCGTATCCAGACAACTATTTTGACATGGTGATTTCCAACAGCATTATCCACCATTTGCCCGATCCGCTGCCGTTTTTGCAGGAAGTCAAGCGGGTGTTGAAGCCGCAGGGAGCAATTTTTTTGCGGGATTTGCTGCGGCCGGAAAAAGCGGAAATCAGGGATAATTTAGTCAATCTGTATGCGGGAGATTGCAACGCGCATCAGAAACAGTTATTCAGCGATTCGTTGCAAGCAGCATTTACGCTGGATGAAGTTGAGGAGATGATCCAAAATGCCGGGTTGGATGGGTTGAGGATTTATGAATCTTCAGACAGACACTGGACGGCAGAACGTGCTTGGTGCGAGTCTTTGTAGGCACGGGGCGATCGTCCGATCAAATTTTCTACGCAGTATTGCACACCTTCAGGCTAAATACTTGTCCAAATCCGACCAACTGCGGAACCTATCCACGACGCTTCTATTGTCAATTGGGAAGCAGGCAAACAATAATTTAGGAATTCAGACGCTGTTGGTAAGGCATAATCGATTCATGCTCCTTTCTAAAATTGTCTAATCAATTTATTGTTTAGTCAAGATGCTTAAGCATCTTATATAAAAAATGTGCGATCGAGGATATGCCGAAAAAGCCCGTTCCGCGACCTGAAAATGAAGAGTCGCATTTGAAGAAGCTCAGGGAAGAACTGGAGATGAGTCAGGAAGATTTGGCGCGAGAGCTTGGCGTTTCGTCGCAAACCATCAGTCGTTGGGAGTTGGGGAAGAATGTACCCACGTTCACGGTCAAGCAGATGAAAGCTTTGGAGAAATTGCTGGCTAGCATCGGCAGGTCGATCGGCGATTTGCCAGACAATCTGTGATCGAAACCATTAAACAAGCCCACGGATAAATCCGTGGATCGCTTTTTCCAATCTAAAATCTAAAATCTAAAATCTAAAATTACTCGATCGCGCCCTAGGTCTTTAGCATGATAAAGCGCGCGGTCTGCCGCTGCAAGTAGGTTTTCCTGAGAAGTTTCGGGCTGAGGAAACGTGCTCGCTACCCCCAAACTCAGCGTCACGAAAGAACACACCGCTGAATTAATGTGTTCGATTTCTAGTTCTTTTACCCAAACTCGAATTTGCTCTGCAATCCAAACAGCTATTTCAGACGAAGTGCGGGGTAAAACTACCGCAAATTCTTCACCTCCGTAACGAGCCACCAGAGTCTCCCCGGAAACTGCGCCTGCGGAGTAATGTACAGCCTCAACAATAGTTTTGGCTACCTGCTGCAAGCAAGCATCTCCCGCCTGATGTCCGTAAGTATCGTTGTATATCTTAAAAAAGTCAACATCGCATAAAATCAAAGATATTTCTGCCGCAGATTCTCCCAATTCTTGCCATTCTTTTTGTAAGTATTCGTTAAAACAGTGGCGGTTGGCAATCTGAGTTAAGCCATCTAAGTTAGCAAGGCGATACAATTCTGAATTAGCTGCTTTTAATTGAGAATTAGCTGCTTCTAACTCGGATTGTGTGACTGATAAATTGTAATAAAGTTCGCTCATAGACCAAGTAGCTTCTTGGTGAATTTGGGATAAAGCTACCCAGAGTTGATGCACGTCTAAAAGTCGGTAAACTTGAGGTTCTAACTGCACCACAATCGGCTCGTAAAGTAGTTCCGGCGGTCGCTGCACGGAGCGCTGAGCTGCCATGACAATTAAGGCTACTCCTGGTAAAATCAAACTATCGGTTTGAGCTATTTGATACAAGGCTATAATCGGTCTGCAAGCAAATATATCTACTCCGTAAGGGCGGCTCATGCGTTCCATAAATCGCCGACGCGATATCATCCCTAAAAATTCTCCATTTACGGTTAAGATAACTCCCGGAAGCAGCGGGTGAGATTGAAAAAACCGGGCTACTTCTTTGGCTAGATATGAGGAGTCAACCTGAAAATTGAATAGAGCCAGATCCTTAAGAGTAGACTCTAAAGATAAATTTTTGGGTGAGTTTTCTGGCGAGTTGGACGGCTCAATAAATTCAACAGACACAGCACAGATCCGAATAAATAAATAATAAAGAAGCAACAAAGCTAGTGTCAGATATTAACTTATACTAACATTTATTTATGAACAGTCACTGTATTCTTGACTACACTGTTTATTTCAAGGGATAAGCTGCTGCGTTAGCTTCTGCCTTGCCTGCATTGCATTACATTAATTCATCCTCACTCAATTAGAAAGCTATTGAGTTATTATTCATTTTTTTAATGTTGGCTTTTTGCGTCGTAATAAAAAGATTTCAGAGCCATTCCTTAACTCATTCAAGGCGATCGCACACTCAAGAAACCTGGTTTTTATTTAAACCTGGGTCAAAGCTGTAACGATGTTTAAATAAAAAGACGTGGTTTCTGTCGCTGTTCTCAACTCAAAACTGAAAACTCAAAACTGAAAACTCAAAACTCCCTCACCACCCCCAAGTTCCTGGCCCTCCCTTAAACGGGCCGACAATATCTTTGGTAATCCAGCCGCCGTAAAAATCCCCTGGTTGAGATTGCACTAATTCCCCGTCCACATAACAGGCATCCATCTTGCTCGGATAAAAAGCCACATAATCTTTAATAGCTGCAAAAACCTGATTAGGATTGGGATAAAACCAAGCAGCATTTACTACTTCTTTCGACTCTACCGTCACAGTGTAATAACCAGCTTGTCCCTTCCACTCGCACCAAGAACCTCGTAAAGTTTTGTGCAAATATTCCATTTTGATGTCATCGGGGCAGATATAGTAGGCAGGAGGGTGGCTTGTCTCCAATACCCTCTGAGGACGGCGCGTGTCGGCGATCGTCACTCCATTAAAAATTATCTGTACGTGTTTGGTCGATTCCTCAAGCCGAGGGGGACGTGGGTAATCCCAAACAGACTCTTGACCAGGGCCGGGATCTATTCGATCGAAGTTCATTTGCACCATCTCCCCTGCAAAAAAAAACAATTAGCGACTTAGCATTACAATTTAATGTACCCTTAATCGAGTCGCTGCTTCAGAGCAAACCAGCTTTTCTCCACTCTTCGTCATATGAGTATTCGCGGTATAGATGTTTCCGACTACCAGCCCAATGTCAATTGGCCAGCAGTTGCCCGGGATGGTATCACCTTCAGTTTTGTCAAATCGACCGAGGGTGCAACGTTCGTTGCCCAAACTTTCGCTCGCAATTGGGTGGCGATGAAAGCGGCGGGGATTCAACGCGGTGCTTACCACTTTTTTCGACCGGCAAGCAGCATTCAAGGACAAATAGATTTGTTCTTGAAAACTGTAAAACTCGAACCGGGGGATTTGCCGCCAGTCTTGGATGTGGAAACTACAGGCGGTTTGAGTGCGGATCAATTGTGCGATCGAGCCGCAATTTGGTTAGAAGCAGTCGAAAAAGCCACGTTGATGCGGCCGATTATCTACACCTACCCCGGTTTCTGGGACAACCTGGGGACAAAACGGTTTGCCGATTACCCACTGTGGATTGCTCACTATACCACTGCTGAGAAACCTTGGGTGCCCGGCGGCTGGAAAACTTGGACTTTTTGGCAGTACAGCGACAGCGGCAGTGTCTCCGGCGTATCGGGCAATGTAGACACCAATATTTATGAAAGCGTCCGAGAAGGCGCCCAAAGTTATAAAGTTGCAGACATCCAAAGGGAATTAAGAATTAAAGGTTTCTATCAAGGCGCGATGGACGCTAAATTTGGAGCTACCACCACAGCGGCGCTCATCTCGTTTCAGAAATCTCAAGGTCTCAATCCAGACGGCATTGCCAGCCTCAAAACCTGGGCCGCTTTGATGCGAAAATCTCCCAAAGTAATTGTCCCTCCTCCAGCGCCGACACCCGTCCCGCAGCCGACTCCAACTCCAACTCCCACTCCCATCTCAGACGTGCGGCTGACTCAGGTATTCTCGTCTTATCAAGCTAAGGCTAGCCAAGATACAGCCTTAATTTGGCTGCAAAGTCAAGTTTCTACCTCTGTTTTAGGGGAATTTGCTCAAAAATGGCGGGCGACTACCTTACCTCAAGATAGTAATTTGCGATTGATAGATGTGGGCAAATTTTATCGCGGTTTGGCACAACAAGACCAAGCTTTAGATTGGCTGCAAAAACAACTTTCTCCGGCTATTATTAACGAGTTTGCACAAAAATGGCGAGCTCAATCAACTGTCACTAATTCTCCGATTCGGCTGATAGATGCGTGCAAATTTTATCGGGCAGCACCCCAGCAAAACCAGGCTTTAGATTGGCTGGAAGGGCGAATTTCGCAGGCCATTCTATCGGAGTTTTTTCGCAGGTGGCAGAATGCCAGTCGATTATAGATTGTAGATTGAGTCTAAAGATGAATCTTGCGATTTTAGATTTTATATCATGTCGGATCGAGTGACCGCGATTAAAAGGGCGGGTTTTTGAGATGGTCAATTATTGGCCGGTATTGTTGGTGAACCCGCCCCTACCGTATTAGGGGTAATCGACCGGACATAATATTAGATGGGAACTCTACTCTAAAGATGAGTCTGAGGGCGATCGATTAGATTTTAGATTTTAGATTGACTCTACAGATGAATCTTGGGATTTCAGAGTTTTTTAGATGGAAACTCTACTCTAAAGATGAGTCTGGGGGCGATTGATTTGAGATGTGAGCTTTTTGATTGGAGATTGACCGAAAGCATCCAGGATACAAGCCCCCGGATTCATCCGTCCAGAAATAAAAAACCTGTATCCGATAAAGGCGCCCCCCAATTTATCCGTGGGGTCAATGCTTCAATTCTTTAATCTAAAATCTAAAATCTAAAATCTAAAATCGATTGACTCCCCATCAAAATTCGTCAAATCCTCTCCCTCTGTGCCCGCCTCCCCATCGGACTCTCGAACATAACAGACAATCTCTGGCTTAGCTACAGCTTACTCGCATCTTTGACGCCAAGAGAATTATCTGATAAAGTTATAGCGACTATCAAGGTTTTTTAATCTTATTGGGAAAAATCCAGGGCCGTGCCGAGTTTGTAAGCTGCGCCGAAAATAGCGCCTGCACTCAAATTACCCGCGATCGAACATTTAAAACTGAGCGGGCAGCCTGTAACAATTATATCTATGGAAATCCCCTTTAACATCACCCAGTTGATGGTCATGACCGTCATCTGTGGCATCAGCGCTCAAGTTATCGCCGCTTATCTGAAAGTTCCGGCGATCGTCTTTTTGCTGTTTTTTGGCATTTTAGCCGGCCCAGACTGCTTGGGAGTGCTGCACCCCAATCTGCTGGGAAGCGGTTTGGAAGTTATGGTATCGCTTTGCGTAGCTTTAATTCTGTTTGAAGGCGGCTTGAATTTGGAATTGCGAGATTTAGGCAAACTTTCCGGCAGCATCCGCAATTTAGTTACCGTAGGCACTTTAATTACGCTCATAGGCGGCGGAATGGCCGCACACTGGTTGGGGGAATTTCCCTGGCCGATCGCATTTTTGTATGCTTCTCTAGTAGTCGTCACAGGCCCGACAGTAATCGGCCCTTTGCTCAAACAAGTATCCGTTGACAAACAAGTTGCCGCCTTGCTAGAAGCAGAAGGCGTTTTAATCGATCCAGTCGGGGCAATTCTGGCAGTATTGGTGCTGAATATTATTTTAAACGGCAATGCTGATTTGCTGGTTTTGTTCCGAGATTTAATCGTGCGACTCTTCGTTGGCGCACTCGTCGGAGTTGCGGGAGGTTGGCTGCTGGGATTCATCCTCAAGCGATCGCAATTTCTCTCAGAAGACCTCAAAAACTTAGTAGTATTAGCTGGTTTGTGGGGATTTTTCGGCTTAGCAGAAGAAATCCGCAGCGAATCGGGACTGATGGCAACAGTGGTATCCGGCATCGTCCTCAGAGCCGCTGCTGTGCCGGAAGAAAGGCTGCTGAGGAGGTTTAAAGGTCAACTTACAGTCCTGGCTATTTCCATGCTGTTCGTGCTGCTGGCGGCAGATTTATCCCTCGCTAGTGTGGTCGCCCTCGGTTGGGGAAGTTTGTTTACAGTTTTAGCTTTAATGTGGGTAGTGCGACCGATCAACGTTTGGGTGTGTACTTGGAACAGCGGACTGAATTGGCGGCAGAAATTATTTGTTTGTTGGGTAGCGCCGAGGGGAATTGTCTCAGCGTCGATCGCATCTTTATTTGCAATTTTGCTCACCCAGCGGGGAATCAACGGCGGCGACTCGATTAAAGCCTTAGTTTTCCTAACAATTATTATGACAGTTTTCGTCCAGGGACTAACTGCCGGACGGATGGCTCAACTTTTGGGCGTCACCTCAAAATCTGCAACCGGTGCTGCAATTGTGGGGTCAAATCCTTTGAGCAGATTAATTGCTCGCTTGTTTCAAGAACGCGGAGAATCGGTGGCAATTATCGACACGAACCCGGAAGCTTGTGCACAAGCAGAACGAGAAGGTTTGCGGGTGTTTTTGAGCAGTGCTCTGGATCACAGCGTGTTAGAAGAAGCCGGACTGGATTCGATGGGAACTTTTTTGGCAATGACTAACAACGGTGAGGTAAACTTAGTGTTAGCTCAGCGAGCAGCCGAAGAGTTTGCACCGCCGAGAGTTTTGGCAATATTTCCCAAAGATCCGCAAGCAAATACACCTGTAAATCAGAGTAAAATCAATCAAGCCTTTGTCTCAGATTTGTCGCTGAAGGATTGGAACGAATATTTGATCGACGGCGAAGTGAAATTGGGGGAAACTGAGTTAAAAACAGAGGGATTGCAGTTTCAGATTGCTCACTTACAAGCTTTAGTTAAAGCCGGGGAGTTGGCGCCGTTGCTGGTGGAAAGGCAGGGGTACTTGCAAGTAGTGTCGGCGACCCAGATTTGGCAAGCGGGCGATCGAATTATTTATTTGCTGTGCGATCGCAAACCGCAATTATTGAAAAGGTTGTCTGGTTCGTCGCAGTCTCGCTTGACTTTGGAAAAGCATCCGGTAGTTGAGAAAGTGCCGATTCCTTCTCCGGTTTTAGAGGAGGTTTTGGAGTCAGCAAAAATAGTTCCAGAGGATGAAATTTTGCAGCCGCCTGTTTCGCGATAAGGGTTTGTATCCCGATCGTACTCTGTAATCTGCTTGTCGCGATCGTCCTTACTCTGCCTCCCCAATCAAAGTAAATGCCGCCCAATCTCGTGGCTGAGGATGAGTTTTCATCGTAGTTAACATTGCTTGCCGCAATGCCTGTGCTTTGTCGGGATTATTTTGCAAATTTTGATAAAACGACTGCATCAATTCCGATGTCGGCGCATCAGGAACCGCCCATAAAGAAACAATCACACTCGGCACTCCTGCCGAAATCAAAGCGCGCGACAAACCAATCACTCCATCCCCGGTAATTCTGCCTTCTCCAGTGTTGCAAGCACTCAAAACGACTAAGCTTGCTTGCAGTTTCATGTCGAAAATCTCTTCTGCGGTCAATAAGCCGTCATCGCTACCAGAAGGAGCCATAGCGATCGCACTTCCCAATCCGCGCACATCATCGAGCAATCCATGCGTTGCCAAGTGAATAATCGATGCTTGGGGCATTTTTTGGACGATCGCAGCTTTTGTGCCTTGAGCGCCTATGATCGCTTGAGTATTGAGCAGAGGGGCGATCGTTCTAGCTTCCGCTTCCGCCCCTGGTAGAGGAGACAATTGCTGTTTGGGTTCTCCCACAGAGAGAGACACGCTTGGCATGGTGGGATTGCCCAAGACTAGAGCCATGCCGCTGTTAGCAGGCTTCTGTGCTAGCTTCTGTTGTCGAGTCAAATCCAATACTTGAATCGAGGGGGCGGTGAGAATCGTGTGTTTTTGGATTAAGTAAGTGCCGCTGGCATCTTGCAGGGCGGGGAATGGCACCTGGAACAGGGAACCTTGGGGAATGAAAATGACGCGGGCATTGGGATCTTTTGGCAAAAGCGTTTCAATGGGCTCGATCAGCAGTTGATGCAGCGTCGGTAAGTTGGGTTGGGGTTGGGTAGAGCCAAGACTGCTGCGACTGCGAACAGCCAGGAATTCTTGATTGCCAATAATTAAGCTGGCTAGAGAGGCGTTGTGCTTTTGCCAGAGGGGTTGGAGGTCTACCTCGCGGAATGTGATTTCGCCTGTCGGTTGAATCACCCAAATGTAAATGGCGGATTCTCGCCCTACTTGTTTGCCCTCAATCTGGAAGTTGTCGTAGATGATGGAATACTGCACCAAAGTGGCGTTCTGTGCTTTCGCGATTTGGCGGATTTGCTCCTGATCGGGAGCAGAGGCGATGACCGAACTGGCATCACCAGTTGATAAGCGCTGTGTCAGTAGATCGACAAAGGCACGAGCGCGTCCCCGTTCGGCAATTTCTAAAGCGGCGATCGGGTTATTCTGAGCCACTCGAACTTGTTGTAAAGTCCGATAGGTGCGAGCTTGTTCTTCAAAGATGGAGACTTTATTCGCGTCGTTGGAGCCGAGCATTTGCCGCATCGATTCCCAAACTTGAATCCCCTGCACGAGCATTTTTTCAGCTTCTGTGGGGTTGTTAACCTTTAAGAACGCCGCTCCGAGGTTGTTGAGCGCCAAACCCTCCCCCTGGCGGTTTTTAATTTCGCGTGCTAGGGCTAAACTCTGCTGCCCATACTCAATGGCTTTGGCCGAGTTGCCCAGATAGAGGTAAGTGATTCCCAAATTGCCCAATGCCATACCCTCCCCCTGGCGGTCTTTAATTTCGCGGGCGATGGCTAACTGTTGCTGGATATACTCAATGGCTTTGGCATAGTTGCCGAGATTGATGTAAACGGCTCCCAAATTGCCCAATGCCAGACCCTCTCCTCGACGGTCTTTAATTTCGCGGGCGATGGCTAAACTCTGCTGTGAATACTCAATGGCTTTGGCATAGTTGCCCAGAGAGATGTAAGCACCTCCCAAATAGCCCAGTGCCACACCCTCCATTTGGCGGTTTTTAATTTCGCGGGCGATGGCTAAACTCTGCTGTGAATACTCAATGGCTTTGGCATAGTTGCCCAGATCCAGGTAAGCACCTCCCAAATTGCCCATTGCGAAACCTTCACTTGGGCGGTTTTTAATTTCGCGGGCGATGGCTAACCACTGCTGCCCATACTCAATGGCTTTGGCATAGTTGCCCAGAGAGTGGTAAGTACCTCCCAAAAAGCCTAGTGCGAAACCTTCACTTGGGCGGTTTTTGAGGGCGCGATAAATTTGCAGTGCTTGCTGCCAGGAATTCATTGCTGCTGGGAATTGACCAGTCTCATACTGTTGAAGCCCCTGCTGTATTAGCCGATCGGCCTCTACTTGACGAGCATCGGTAGTTTGAGCGATCGCTGGAAATTGAGAGTCAGAATTAGTTAATGGGGAAATAGTGGCAAGCAGAAACAGGGAAATGGAACCTAGGAAAACATTAGTGAGCCTTGAGTGGGTTGATTTGAGTCGCTTAAATGGGGAATACAGCATAGGATTCTAGAGTTGAAATTTAGAGAATTAGCCCGATCGCTCTTTCTGCCGTCCTCGTGCGATCGCCTCAATCTGCCACAGGCGATCGACTTTCATAGAAGTTTACTCTGCCTCCCCGATCTCGCTGCAGGGATGGGGACTCTAATCTGAATTAGACGACAATTTTAGCGATCGGGCGATCGGCTGGAATCAAACCCTCTCCAGTGGCATAGTCAAATCCAACATCAAAACCTGGCGTGTTTGAATCGTCCATATCCAGAGCCGTCTGCTCTAATGCTCGATGAATGTCCGCTGGACTTAAGTGGGGATTTGCAATGCTATCCTGTTAACCCATTTCGATTAGCTGTTGTCGTCAAAATGTGCTCAACTTGAGCCGGAGTTAAAGTCGGATTGGCACTCAAAACTAAAGCCGCTACACCCGCTACCTGTGGCGTTGCAAAAGACGTACCAGTTCTGAGTTCATAATCCTCATCAGGAGTAGTAGAAACTATCTCTACTCCCGGAGCAACTAAGTAATCTAAAGGTCTGGAACCCGCCCGGTTAGAGCTATCAGCCATGCGGCCTCTTACATCAATGCTGCCCACTGCAATTCCCAAGCTATCGGCATTACGAGCTGGATAAGCTGGTTGGATGTCACCCGTATTTCCGGCTGCTATCACCACAACAGAGCCTTTGTTATTTGCATACTGAATTGCGTTATTTACTACGTTGGAAGGGACAAACTCATTTCCCAAGCTGAGGTTAATTACATTGGCTCCATTATCAGCAGCATAGCGGATTCCAGCAGCAATATTATTCACCGATCCGCTACCAAAGGCGGGCAACACTCTGACAGGCATAATCTTAGCATTGGGCGCAACTCCTGTGATGCCAAAATCATTTCGTTCCGCCGCGATCGCACCTGCTATGTGAGTCCCGTGACCGTTGAAACTCATATCCATTGGGTTGTTGTCGCTTGCCACAAAATCCCAACCCCGAATATCATCAATATATCCGTTGCCATCGTCATCAATGCCATTTCCAGCAATTTCACCAGGGTTCCGCCAAATATTGTCATCCAAGTCAGGATGGGTGTAGTCAACACCACTATCCACGACAGCTACAACAATCCCATTTCCTGTAATGTTCTGATTCCAAACTTCCGGTGCATTTATGACATCTAGCGCCCAATTATTCCCGCCCAAATTGGGGAGAGCAGGGAAAGGATTTGAACTGTTCAAGGTGCTGGAAACTGCTGCATTTGCATTCACCAAACCGTAGCCGTAATTACTATTAAAAGGGCCGCTAGGTGTGGGAATATTTAGTTCAGGAATAGAGGTGGCAGAAAGATTCAGGTTGTAATTAGTAGAGTTGCTTAAGAAGCTATAAACTTGGACATAGTATGTCCCTGCCTCCAGATTGGATACATTAATGACATCGGGGACAGTGCCACTCTCAAGAGAGTAGTCAATAATTTCCCCTAAATCAACTCTACCGTTGCCGTTTCTATCTTGAATTAACCGTACATCAGCATCCGCTCTCAAACCGTCTAGACGCAGGCTAAAATTGCTCCTAGTGTTGAGCTCGAATCGGTAGAAATCGTCCCGATCGCCTAGGCCCACAAAATCAGTTAAACTGATGCTACCATTCTGAACGCCAACAACATTACGAGCTGTCGAAAGAGTGTTACCTGGATCGGCGAAATTCAACTGGGAAGCAGAAATCATTCCTGTTAGCGGATCTGCGTTTGCTAGCGCCGATTCTGACTGCGGTTTGAGTTGAGCATCGGCGACATCGCCAGTAACTCGATCACTCGCAGGGAAACTGAAGCCAGCGCCTGCATTAGCTGCAATAAAATCTGCTATCTGTGTCTGTTGGTCGAAGCTGGATGCTGTGGGATTAGTCAAGCTAGATTCAGCGCTATAACCAGGAATATTCAATGGATCGATCGCTGGGTTGAGCAAGTCGCTGTTAGCCGGAAATGTTGATGGGGCGAGATCCTTTGGCTGTTGATTGAAATAAAGGCGATCGTTAGGATTGGTTGTGGTGATGTCTAACATAATTTTAAAACCCCGATATTTTGATTCATTCTTGAGTTAAATCTTAAGCCGCCCAGATGGGAAAATCATTCGTTCTACCCACAGACTTGATTAAGTATGAGTGCAAAATAGATTGCGGGAAAGTGCAAAGTATGTGAATATGTAGAGTAGATGGTTCAGTTCCATCGGTTTTGAGATTGAAGCGCGATCGCGACTAAAGATTCATTCCACAGTCCTTAGCGGGAATTAATTCCCTGTCTCATAGTGCAAGTCCTCTCAAAGAGGACTGAAGAAGATAACTCATTAGTCCTATTTCAGATATAAATGAATTCAACTATCAAATAGAAAGATCGATCTTCCTGAAAGCGAGCTAACAGTTCCGGTATGCGATCGGGCATATCTTCATCTTCCGCAAGATACAGCATATTCCAGGTTTGTGAAGTACACCTCAGAAACCGGGTTTCTTTACAGTTCTAGCCTTTAAACTGATTCTGTTCAAGAAACCCGGTTTCTCTGTACTACACATATATGGAATATGCTGTAAGTATCGCTAAACTCGGTACTTACCAAATGTTCGGTAATTCGGTAACACATTCGCAGTTTGCTGTCCAGCATCGGATCTGGCGGTACGGGGGGTTGACTTTTTTGTACAGATTCCGACTGCACGCTTTGCTGTGCCACTCTAATCGCGGACTCCCACAAATTTTTGTTGCGGACTCTTTCGTCCGGGTCGATAATTCCTGCATCTTTCAATACCTCTGTCAGCAATTTCCACAAATGATAAGCAACGTATCGCGCTAAGTAGCATATTTCATAGTTCCGCGCGATCGCATAATTATTCTTGATTTCTTGGTATGTCAAACCATCTAACACTCCTTGAATAATTGCTCGCTGTAAGCCGTTCAATGGTTCGCCTCTCTTTTTCTGTACCAGGTTATCTAGAATGTTTGTAGCTGATTCTGCATTCATAAAGTTACGCAGTAAGTTGACAGTTGACAGTTGACTTAAATTTTAAGCAACCCAGATGGGAAAATCATTCGTTCTACCCACAGACTTGATTAAGTATGAGGTGCAAAATAGATTGCGGGAAAGTGCAAAGTATGTGAATATGCAGAGTAGATGGTTCACTGCCATCGGTTTTGAGATTGAAGCGCGATCGCGAATAAAGATTCATTCCACAGTCCGCCAGGGAATGAATTCCCTGTCTCATAGTGCAAGTCCTCTCAAAGAGGACTGAAGAATATAACTCATCAGTCATCTTTCAGACAGGATTTACGCACTCAGACCAAAGAAACCGGGTTTTTTACCGAATCTGCGGGTCACAACGCGTCTTCTCGAAAAAACCCGGTTTCTGGGCCCCATGCGTAAGTCCTAGAGATATAAATGTCGCTTTTAGGCGAAGTCTAGACCCCCCTAAATACCCCTGGTTGTTGGGGAGTAGGGGTTGACTTTGAATGTTCTTGTTCCCCCTTCTTAGGTCGGGGAACTTTGACAACTTCTTGTCCCCCCCTTCTTAAGGGGGGCTAGGGGGGATCGGGATTTAATAGTTAAACAGCAGTCCCCGATCGCGATAAAAATATCGATATCCAATCCACTATTAATAAAAACTTACTCTGCCTCCCCAATTAAAGTAAATGCCGCCCAATTTCGCGGCTGGGGATGAGTTTTCATTGTGGCTAACATTGCTTGCCGCAAGGCCTGTGCTTTGTCGGGATTATTTTGCAAATTTTGATAAAACGACTGCATCAATTCCGATGTCGGCGCATCAGGAACCGCCCATAAAGAAACAATCACACTCGGCACTCCTGCCGAAATCAAAGCGCGCGACAAACCAATTACTCCATCCCCGGTAATTCTGCCGAATCCAGTGTTGCAAGCACTCAAAACGACTAAGCTTGCTTGCAGTTTCATGTCGAAAATCTCTTCTGCGGTCAATAAGCCGTCATCGCTACCAGAAGGAGCCATAGCGATCGCACTTCCCAATCCATTTACATCATCGAGCAATCCATGCGTTGCTAAGTGAATAATCGATGCTTGGGGCATTTTTTGGACGATCGCAGCTTTTGTCCCTTGTGCGCCTGTGATGGCTTGAGTATTGAGCAGAGGCGCGATCGCGATCGCTTCAGCTTCGGCTCCAGGTAGAGGAGACAATTGCTGTTTGGGCTCTCCGGGAGACAAAGATACCTGTGGCATCGTGGGATTACCGAGCACCAGAGCATTTCCGCGACCGTTGGCTGGCTGATTGCCTAACTTCTGTCGTTGTTGTCGGGTTAAATCCAATACTTGAATCGAGGGGGCGGTGAGAATGGTGTGTTTTTCGATTAAGTAAGTACCGTTGGCATCTTGCAGGGCGGGAAAAGGCACCTGGAACAGGGAACCTTGGGGAATGAAGATGACGTGGGCATTGGGATCTTTTGGGAGGAGGCTGGCAATGGGCTCGATTAGCAGTTGATGCAGCGTCGGTAAGTTGGGTTGGGGTTGGGCAGAACCAAAACTGCTGCGACTGCGGACAGCGAGAAATTCTTGATTGCCAATAATTAAGCTGGCTAGAGAGGCGTTGTGTTTTTGCCACAGGGGTTGGAGGTCAACTTCGCGGAACGTGATTTCGCCCGTCGGTTGAATCACCCAAATGTAAATCGCGGATTCACGCCCTAGTTGTTTGCCCTCAATCTGGAAGGTGTCGTAGATGATGGAATACTGCACCAAAGTGGCGTTCTGTGCTTTCGCGATTTGGCGGATTTGATCCTGGTTGGGAGCAGTGGCGATGACCGAATTGGCATCACCAGTTGATAAGCGTTGTGTCAGTAGATCGACAAAGGCACGGGCACGTCCCCGTTCGGCAATTTCTAAAGCGGCGATCGGGTTATTCTGAGCCACCCGAACTTTTTCTAACATCCTATAAGTGCTAGCTTGTCCTTCAAAGATGGAGACTTTATTCGCATCGTTGGAGCCTAGCATTTGACGCATCGATTCCCAAACTTGAATGGCATTGACGAGCATTTTTTCAGATTCTGTTGGGTTGCCAGCTTTTAAGAACGTCGCTCCAAGGTTGTCGAGCGCCGTACCTTCTCCAAGGCGGTCTTTAAGGTCGCGGGCGATGGCTAAGCGCTGCCGTGTATACTCAATGGCTTGGGGATAGTTGCCTAGAGAGCGGTAAGCAAATCCTAAATTGCCCAGTGCCCTACCCTCTCCAAGGCGGTCTTTAGTTTCGCGGGCGATGGCTAAGCACTGCTGTGCATACTTGAGGGCTTGGGCATAGTTGCCCAGAGAGCGGTAAGCGATTCCCAAATTGCCCATTGCTGCACCTTCCCCTCGGCGGTCTTTAATGGAGCGGGCGATGGCTAAACTCTGCTCCATATACTCGATGGCTGTGACATAGTTGCCCAGAGAGAGGTAAGCGGCTCCCAAATTGCCCAGTGCAGCACCTTCCCCTTGGCGGTCTTTAATGGAGCGGGCGATAGCTAAATGTTGCTGTGTATACTCAATGGCTTGGGGATAGTTGCCCAGAGAGCTGTAAGCGATTCCCAAATTCCTCAGTGCAGCACCTTCTCCAAGGCGGTCTTTAAGGTCGCGGGCGATGGCTAACCACTGCTGTGAATACTCAATTGCTTTAGCATAGTTGCCCAGAAAGCGGTAAGCAACTCCCAAATTGCCCAGTGCTGAACCTTCCCCGTAGCGGTCTTTAATGGAGCGGGCGATAGCTAAAGTCTGCTGTGAATACTCAATGGCTTTGGCATAGTTGCCCAGAGAGAGGTAAGCTGCTCCCAAATTGCCCAGTGCCCTACCTTCCCCGTAGCGGTGTTTAATTTCACGGGCGATGGCTAACCACTGCTGCAAATACTCAATGGCTTTGGCATAGTCGCCCAGATAGTGGTAAGAGGTTCCCAAAATACGCAGTGCATTACCCTCCCTTTGGCGGTCTTTAAGGTCGCGGGCGATGGCTAACCACTGCTGTGAATACTCAATGGCTTTGGCCGAGTTGTTCAGAGAGTGGTAAGCGAGTCCCAAATTGCCCAGTGCATTCGCTTCCCCAAGACGGTCTTTAAGTTCGCGGGAGATCGCTAAATTCTGCTCCATATACTCGATGGCTTTGGCATTGTTGCCCAGAAAGCGGTAAGCGACTCCCAAATTGCCCAGTGCTGCACTTTCCCCGTAGCGGTTTTTGATGGCGCGATAAATTTGCAGTGCCTGCTGGAACGAATTCAACGCTGCTGGGAATTGGCTAGTCTCAAGCTGTTGAATTCCTTGCTCCACAAGCCGATCGCCCTCTGCTTCACTAACCTCGATCGCCCCAGCAACAACCGGGAGTTGAGATTGCTGAGGAATGTAAAAGGCAACCAACAAAAAGCAAAAGGCGAGGGGAAAAAGGAAGCCCGATCGCACTTTAAGATCGCTGGATTTAAGCAGTTTTAGCGAGAAAGATTTCATAGGATTTAGTCTGTGGATTGCGAGGGTTAGCGCCGTCATTGTCGCTGTTGTTCGATCGCCCTAATTTGTCGCAATCGATCGCTCCAATCTTTCAAAGGTTCGGCTTCCGAACTAGCAAGAGAATCTAGCAATTCCAGCACAGCCGCTTGGTTTTGAGAAGTCTCAGAGGCTTTCCGCGCTTCCGCGATCGCGTCATACCACAGCCCAGACTCCGCATACAGGTCGATCCGCTGTTGGGGAGTTTGCGCCGCTGCAAGTTGAGTCTGCAACGATGCAGCAGGCGCAACGACTTGGATTTCTGCCGCCGCCACGACATTCCTCGAAGGAACATTCGGATCGCACACCAACACCACTTGCCACTGATAGGATTGCCCGATCGACAGTTGGGGCCCATTTGAAGGCAAAGCAACGGACATTATTCCCGGCTGACTCTGGATCTCGGTTCTGTAAAGCAGTTGTCCCGATCGAGCAAACAGCCTCAATTGCAACGGACGAGAAGTGCGATCGGGTACAAACCAGGTAAAAGTCGGATGCCCAGAAATCGTCTGTCCCACATGGCTAAACGGCACTAAGGCAGTCAATCTCGCCGATGAATTAGCTTCGCAACTGCCCCCGCGAGTGGTATTCGTCCCCGTTTCTTTCGGTTTAGAAGGGTTTTCAGGAGGAGTGTATTGTGCCAGCGCTACAGGAGCGATCCAGAACGAAACACTCAGCATTAAACTCGCAAGGCCCGCAGAGTAAACGGTTCGACGCTTCAACTCGTGAGTCATCATCGCAATCCCCTCTGTAACTATTTCTACAGTAATCATCAATACACAAACACAATAGAGGACTACCTGCAAGCGTCCTTGCGGGAAGGTGCAAAGATAAGTACCTACACAAAATTAATTACACATCCAACTTTGTTACTCTTTAGACGTATCAAGGGTTTCAAGTCAACTCAGTCGGCAATTAATTTTGTTTACCTACTTATTGGTGTCAGCTTAAGGGCAAACCCTCAGTCCGGCAGTCCGGCAGGGGTTTAAACCCCTGCCTCAAAGCGAAAGTCGTCTGAAGACGACTAATGAGTTCTTCAGTCCTCTTTGAGAGGACTTTCGCTATGAGACAGGGAATTCATTCCCTGGCGGACTGCCGGGTGGGCGGGAGGACTGGGTGGACTGACAGCTTAAGTTGACACGCTTTGGGCATTGCCGTATCCAGAGTTGCCGTGTTGTCGATCGTTATATCTGAGCTCTTGAACCATTCTCAAGAACGGGCAAGATGCCCGTTCCACAAAGAGTGAATTTCTTGTGGAACTGGCATCTTGCCCGTTCATAAACGATTTGACAAGGGTGAACCCAACCAATTACCAGAACCACCGCCGTTTTGCTGACCAGGTTAACTCGCACACCATCCCCTTCGGTTGATTCGGGTAGCGCCGAAATGCTCCGCCTAACTGTTTGGCTAAGTTCTTTGCAAGCTGGGTTCCTAATCCTGAAGGTTGAAGTTTAGGGTTTGGCTCTTCGGTTGTTTCCCTGTCTCGATCGATTTGGGCCAAGCTAAGCGTTTCTGACTGAGACGGTTTCCCCCTACCATTATCCGCCACCCGAATCACCTGCCGATCGCCCTCCTGAGTGCAAATTACGGTCAAGCGAGTGGCTTCGATCGCGTGTTTCCCCACATTGCAGAGCGCTTCTTCCAGAAAGCGGCAGAGTGCTCGCTTGTGTTCCAACCGCAGATGCGAGGTGTTCAAAGGATCGAACTGCACAATTTTGAATTTGAGCGTTTTGAGGTAAGGCAGTTCTTGTTCTAACGTGTTGCAATAGACTTTGTAGAGCAATTCATGCAGTGGAGCCTGCAGGGCTAATTCGATCGCACTTCCCATTCGCAAATGCGGTTCATCGGCGATCGCTTCTCGCTGCACTGAGCCGTAAACTGCCCGCAATTCTTGATTCAAGCGTTGCAACTCCGGTAGAAACGGCGGCGGCGGATCTTGCTCCCCAACTGTTCTCAAAATCACCACTAATGTTTGTAAAGGCCCGCTATGAATCGCATTAAAAGTTTGTTCGATCGCAAATTGACGTTCCTCCAAGCGCAGTCGGAGTTCCTGTTCGTGGCGATAAAATAACGCTGCCGTCAACCCAACCCCATTCAACACGAGTACGAGCAATACAGGTACGATTGGCACCCACCATCCCAAAAGAATGAACCAGTAACAGAGCGCGATCGGGGTAATACTAGCGATTAAGAGCCCGATCACAATTTTCCAGGGCGATCGCAGAAATTGTCCCAAACTCATCCCCAAGAGTCCCCAGACCGCAATCCAGAGCGTTTCCCAGCCCTCCCCCCAAACCTGAAGCAACGGTCGCCGATCGAGCACCGCGCTAATCATCTGGCTGGTTTCGTGGGCCTGCATTTCGACTCCGTAAATCCGTCCGGGATTGATACCTGCGATCGCACCTGAACTTGCCAAATCCTTCGCGCTAAAAGACATCATCCCAATCAGCACAATTTTGCCTCGAATCCAATCCGGGTTGACCTGTCCCGATTTGATTTGCGAGAGAGAAAGCAGGCGAAACGGCATTGTCCCGCTGCGAACATTCAGCAAAATTTGGTTCCCGCCTGCATCCGCCCCCACATATCCGCCAGAGTTTGACTGCACTCTGGTCAATTCAATGCTGCCAAAGCGCTTCGCCTCCCGATCGCGAATTCCATTACCTAACTTAATTCCTCGGGTTGCTAAATAGAGTTGTGCCAGCCGGATTGCGAAGGAAAAACGGTATTCCTGTCGATCGTTGTTAGTGCCCAATAAACTGCGACGCTGGTAGCCATCCGCATCGAGTACGAAATCTGCAAAGCCAACCTGTTCGGGTGGTAGCGCGGGCGGAGGTGCGACGGTAAAGCCACTGCGATCGGGCAGTGCAATCTCCACTCCGATCGTATTCTTGCTGCTGCGAAACACCGATGTCAGTTCAGCATTACCCGGTTCAACCGGAATATCGCGGACAATATCCAGCCCGATCGCGATCGGTTGATAGGCCTGCAAGCGTTTGAGTAAATCTGCAATATCGCGATCGGGAATCGGATAAGTTCTAGCGCGTTGAATATCCTCCTCAGTGATGCCGACAATTACAATCCGTTCATCCATTGGCTCAGGGGGACGCAGCCGCAGAAATCGATCGAACGCAACCAACTCCCAAAACTGAAGCGCACCGCTCAATCTAGCCATCATCACAGCGACAATCACCATCAACCCTGGAAGCGAGCCGCGCCGCCAAGTCGAGATATCTGCTTTCACTGCTTGTTCTCGATCGGGCTTCAATAATAGACATCTCCAATAATTCTTGTGGAACAGGCATCTTGCCTGTTCTGGACTTGGTATTCGGTCGAGGCCTAATCAATCAATCCTTGTTCCCTAGCTCGCACTTCCGTTTGAATCCGCAGATTTTTGTCATTTTCGGTATGCACATCTAGCACATCTCGAATCTTACTCCAGTAACACTGCACAGTGCGTTCAGAAACATTCATCCGTTTGGCGATCGCAGTATCCTGCAAGCTCTCGTGAAAAGCAAATTGCAACACCTGCATCCAGGCGGGTTTGAGTTGGAGCCCATTGCGGATCTCTCTGGGTGTAGAAATCCGCTCGTGCAGCGCCCAATCAACCATTGCCAGCAAGTCTTTGATCGGGTGGCTCTTATCGACAACTGTGAAGCCGCCCATGTGATTGTCGATCGACGGTTTCAGCCAAACTAAAGTCCGAACATGGGCACTCTGCACCACAATATTCAGACTCGGATACTTATCCATCAACGTTTTGAGGAGTTGAAGCCCTGAATTCGCTTGCGCTATGGAGCCGATCGTCTCTGGCATCACCAGATCCACAATCACCAAATCCGGGGTTCTCTGCGCTATTTGCTCAAGGGCTGCCTGAGCCGTCGAAGCCGTCAGAATGTCTGCCTCTGGATATTCTTGCTTCAGAATGTTAAGCGTGCCACCTAACACCATCGCATGGTCATCCACAACTAAAAAGGTTCGTTTTTCAGATTGAGCTAGAGTTTTGGGCATAGTGCATAAAATAAAAATAGTAAGGGATGCGGGAAAATCAGCATCTTTAGTTTAGGTAATCCGTCATCTTCTTACAATAGAGGAATTACCGGGTTTCCGTCCTGCATCTGTCCGCCAAATGTAGTTGTGGATGTCGGCAACGAGAATTGCGCTTTAGCGCAATTCTGATGATTGTGTTGCAAAATCCGCACTTCATCGTCCTGTATTCATCTCTCTCTTCTCGAACTCTGCGTTCTCTGCGTCCTCTGTGGTTAAATCATTCCCATGCCACCGGAAACGATCTTACGCACAGATAACTCGATCGGAGATTTGATTATATTTCTATTATAATCCTGGTATCCTAGTAAGAATAAGGATAATTTCATGCCAGCAGAAGGTTCGTATCAAGCAAACACGTACAATCTGGAACTTGACGCAGAAATTCAACGGTTAAAAGCTCAAGTTCTCCTCAGTTGGGAAAAGGAAGCGCGCAATTTAAAGTGGTTCGGTTTAGCCGACGGGATGAATGTTTTGGAAGCAGGTAGCGGGCCTGGATTTTTCACCGAAAAACTGTTAGAATTGCTGCCAAACAGTTCGGTAACAGCGGTAGAAATTGACCCGGTACTGCACGAAAAAGCAGTAGCATATTTGCAGGATAAAGGGGGCGATCAAGTAAATCACGTCCAAGCATCGGTTGCGGATACTGGTTTGGTGGCTAACACTTTCGATTTTGCGATCGCCCGTTTGCTGTTCGTTCACCTTCCCGATCCCGTCGCAGCAGCTAGAGAAATATTCCGCATCTTGAAGCCTGGGGGAAAACTGGTGATTATCGATAGCGACGCGGATATGTTTTGGCTGACAAATCCACCGTTGTCAGTCGAGATTGTCCGCGAGAAATTCAAGCAGGTGATGGCGTCGCGGGGCGGCGATTTATCGATCGGGAGAAAGCTGTGCCGCATTCTCAAAGAAGCTGGGTTTGGTAGCGTTGATTTAGAAGCGGTTGTCAGCCACAGCGATATCATCGGAATTAAGGCGTTTCAACCTTTGCTTGACTCCGGGCCCATTTTGCAAATGGTCAAACAAGGGCTGATTTCAGAGTCGGAAATAGCCAGCTATATGGTTTCGCGGGATGAGTTTGTCGCTGCGGGCGATCGATCAATGATGAGTTTTTGGTTGATGGCGTGCGGGGGAAAAAATCAATAAAATTAAGACAGGTTTTTCACAAAACATTGATATTCTGCCGCAGCAAAACCTCTAGCACTCTTGCTAAATTCCCAGCTAACAAATCAAATCCGCGCTTCAGCGTCGGGCGTAAAATCGAGTCAATAGTCAACAATCACAGACGGTGCCACTATAATTTATCTAATTCATCTGCGTTAAGCTGTTCTCCATTTAAATTGTGTGTCAAAAATCACTCAAATTATTGTGGGATGGGCTTCTAGCCTGTCCCGAATATGCAATTTAAACGCGCAACAGTTTAATCTGTGTTTATCTGCCCTCATCGGCAGTGAAAAAAAGAGAATTTTTTACCGCATATAACAATGGATTGACGCAGATTCACGCAGATGAAGGAAGAGAGATAGGAATAATTTAGTAACTTTACACATACCAGTCGAACCAATCGTTGGAGCCGATCGCGCAAAGGCTGTTTGTGAGAGTCAATGGTTCTCTGTCACATTTTAGCTTAACCAATCAAGTCGTTAGCGAAACCCTCGCAGACGATCGCACTTTTTACCAACTCCTCAGCATTCAACCCACTTACCTAACCCCATTAAGAAACTCTGTCCTGGCCTCAATCCTTGAAGACATTAAAACGCAACGCACCAGTAATTCTAAATCCAATTCCGGCAGCAACTCACTTCTGGAAACTTGCTCATAATTATCCTCCCGCAACCCATACACAGCCAACTGATTATTTTCCCAAAACCAGACTTCAGGAATGCGAAGTCGCAGATATTTAGCTAGTTTATTGGTGCTACCGCTAGTCATCGTTACTTCAACGGCTAAATCGGGATGCTCTTTTCTTGAACCTATATAATAAGACTCGTCTGGTTCAAAGGATACATCTCTTGCCCGGTCTCTGCGAGTTGCGCTTCCTACAGGAATATATTCAATTCCCCTTTCACAAAAGTAGAGTTGTAGCAAAAAATTAAGAAGACAACTGATTGTCTCATGTGCTTCACCCAGTGTCATAAACTCGATCCACCCATCAAGATAAGTTATCCGCAAACCCGGAGAGTCGGCCATCAAAGATTCGAGATCCTCAAATTGCTCCCAAGTATAATAACCGGGGAGAATCAATCGCTGTTCTGCAAGCGTACCTATTTCTTCTAAAAGTTGTGCTGTCATAGGTATCACCATCCTATTTGAATATTACTAGCCCCTACCCAGCACAAACCAGGCAGGGGCATTCACTCACATTCTAGCTTAATAGACATCTCTAGAAAAGCAAGCTTTGAACAGGCAGGATGCCTGTTCCACAATAATTATTGGAGATGTCTAATGAACTAGCTCGATCGCCCTTTTAGTCAACGCCTCAGCAGTCAACCCATTAAACGCCATCAACTGACCAGCACTAGCAGTAGTTTCCCCCCGCTTCCAGGCGAAAGTATCCCGCTTGCAATTGCTCCGTAGCATCACAGGTTCCAACATCCCAGAAGCACCGCCTGTCACGCCAATCAAAGCATCTCCGCCAAACATTTCTGCAAATTTCTCATCGCTCAAAAAGCCGCCGTCAGCTTCCGAACAAGTATCCCAAGCAACATCGCTAGCACGATACAAACGCCGGGGATTCACAACAGAAACAATCCGCACTCCAATCCCTTCTGTTTCCAAAAATGCCGCCGCTTCAAACACTGGCATTAACGTCATGTCGCCGACAACTGCAAACACAACTGTCTTATCTCCTGCTATTTCGTGCAGCACTATTGCACCGTCTTGCAAACCTTGGCGAGTCTGTTCAAAAGTAGTGCGAATTGGCAGTGGCGACTTGCTCGCAGTAATCACAACTCCCTTATTTTTAGCAGTCAAAGCCCACTCGTAACAAGCTTGAATGCTGTTAGCATCCGGTGGAAACAAAGGAAACACATTTCCGTTCCGCATCATCGCCGCAAAATAAGCCTCAATTTCCGGCCGTTGGTGCGTCCAACCGTTGCGGCCTTGTTCCAATGCACCCGCTGTAAATAAAGTGACAGTTGCCGGAGTTGGACGGCGCAATTCTGCCATTGCTTGGGTTACAGTTTGCCAAATTGGTAAACCGTTGATGGCAAAAGATTCGTAGGAACACCACAAACTCCGCGCTCCAAATAGCGATAAACCTACCGCTAAACCAGCGCAAGCATCTTCGCTCAAAGGTTCGTAAACTTGACCGTTGGGCGATTGATTGTACAGGTCATCTGTCGTTGGGTGGATAATCTTTAGAGCTTGGTTGATATTGGCAATTGCCGATGCTTCATTGCCGTCAGCATTAGTCACAAGAAAAGTACGATCGCACTCGCCGACTTTCCCTACCAAACGTCCCATTGCTGTTGTCGAAATCTTCGCTTCTCCCCCAACTGCAAATTCTTCTAAAGGCAATTCGCCTAAATCTGCCAGCGGCAATGTAAACTCAGTAACAACTGTTTTCGCCGCCGGCCCGCCGCCCGCACGCTCGCAATTTGTCCGCACCAATTGCCAAGCAGCAGCAGTTAAAGCGCGCTCTTTTAAAGCACTGACAATGTGCGGAGCATCCAGCGTATCTTTCGGATAAAGGTTGTGAGATTTTGCTCCGCGCGCGTGGACGCCGGCACCTTTTAACTGTTTGATAATAAACGCAGTTAATTTGCCACCGAGAGCAGATTTTGCCGCTTTGTCTACTCCTTGTAAAACAGCTTTGGTAAATGCCATCCGCTGTTCGAGCGAAAAAGCAGTGCTGTCCACATAATCTTCCGGTTGATTTTTATCGTCAAATTCCTTAGCATCAACTAAGATAACTTCTTCAAAACCGTTCCCTTGCCAATAAGCAATCATTTCAGCATTAGTTTTAGTCGAAACCATGCTGTGATGTTCCTGAGAATATCCGTTCCAAACCAACACAGGGAAAAAGTTAGTAACACTCGGATAAGCAGTGTGGAAATGCGCCATACTGCTCATCGGATAGGGTTCGCCCATGCCGCCGTCGCCCATTGTGAAAGCAAACAGTTTTTCGCGGTGCAAAAGCGCTCCAGCCATTGCGAAATGCTGCCCTTGTCCGAGGGGGCCGGCCGGTGCTAAAAGGCCGGGAATGAAACCGGAAAGATGTCCTAACAAACCGTCTTTTTCTCGGAATTTATCGCGTACTTGCTGCACGTTGAAAATTCCCATATCCTCCAAAGATCGATCGAGAAACATGGCACTGTAAAATCCCGGCGCGTGATGGCCGACTTCGGTGACAATGTTCTTGTGTCCGAGCATCACCAAAGCGGCATAGGCCTCAGCTTGGCTAGCAAAACCCCCCGGATGTCCCGATGCCTTGCTGGCGGTGACTTGCAGCGTCAGGTAGCGCAGCGCGTCTGCTCCCAGCATCGTTTGAAAGACGGCGACGGGATCGGCAGGATCGGCGATCGACTTGCTCCCCTCGGCGATCGCAGGTGTTTTCCCATAAGTATCAAAACCAGGGACTGTTTCAGAAAAATATTGAATGCCTTCGCAAAAAGCGGGCGTTGTTGACGTTGCCTGCGGGGTAGTTGCTGTCATGCTTGATACCGGAAAAATTTGAATTGGATTAATATAATAGTAATTTTATAGCTTCCGTGTTCCAAAAAATCATGAGTTCTATTAAGCTGTTGCGGCCTTTAAATTGTCTGTCAAAAAACAATCAAAGTCTTGTGGGGAGTAGGGGTTGAGCGTCCCGCCCGCCTCGAATATGCAATTTAAATGCGCGACAGCTTATGTCAGTGATAAATAAGTAAAATCTCTCAAATTTTCAGCTAATAAGTAGTTGTTTGAGAACCCGGAGTTTTTTAATAAATCCGGGTTCTGTGTTTACCCATTACTAATCCCTCTCAAATCTCAAATCGCCAATCTAAAATTGTTCCAGCCGTTCCCGCACATCGATATACAGCACAGTACCGCTTTCAGAAAGAGAAGGCACAGCTTTTTGATTCCGCAGCCAAACAAAAAAACTGCTAAGTGCAGGAGTCGGATCTTGATCGCGGCGCAGCGTGTAGATCAAACCTTCGCAAGGCCCATTAACGCGGCTAGTCGTGCAAATCGCTTTCTGGTTATTTACTATACCCACCGTCACATAATTTAGCTGTTTATTTCGGTTATAATTCTCAAGGCGCTGAGTCACTTGTTGGCAGCGAGTTAAAGGATCGTAGCCAGAACTAGAAAAGAAATTAGAATTCCAGCGAATCCAAGGCTCCCTGAACCCTTGCGGATTTTGATACACAGTCACCGGCTCGCCCGTGGAGGTATCGCATACAAATCCTCCATAACTCCGATTCGGCTGGTTTTGATCCGAGGCGCTGCTGAGAGAAAGATTGCTGAGAATGTCCCAGCCGTTACGCTTGTTTTGTGAAAGCAATGCCATAAAAGCATCGATCGGGATTGCCGCATTTAACCCCGTTTTTATCTCCTCAATCTGACCGTTCCACTGACTTCTAATTGTGCCAACAGTATCCCCCTGACCGTGAATTCCTATTACCCTGCCATCAGCATTAAATACAGGCCCGCCGCTCATCCCGCGCCTGGTTACAGCTTGGTAGCGCAGACGATACCCTGATGAGGCGCTGCCCAAGCGAGAAGAGATGATACCAGTAGTAAACTCAAGTTTTCGTTCAACTCCCGAAATTGGCAGCGGATAGCCAGAAACGTAAATAGCAGAACCAACAACAGCACGTTCTGACTCGCCCATTGGTGCTACTGGATACTGTTCTCGGCTCTGAAACTGGATCAAAGCCAAGTCTATATCCGTGTCATTTTTCGGTAGGCGCTGTATTCTAATCGCAGCATAATCCTTCTCTAAATGAGTGCGAATGCTGTATTTTTGAGCGAGGCTTGCCACTACATGATTAGCTGTCAAAACAGTGTAAATATTACCCTGTTTGGCAATAATTACTCCCGAACCACTAGCAAAAAAACCCAGCGTATTGTTGACTTCCACAGTTGTCAAGGTCGCTAGCTGGGCAATTTCTTCGGCTGTTTTGGCACAGGCAGCATATTGTTGACTGACAAGCGCCGTCACTGTTAATGCACCTGTCAAGATGATTGTCAGCGCGTCAAACCGCAAACTCCACACATTCATCGATAACTCCCTAGATGAAACGAGGCGAACTGCCAATATATACTAATTGGAATTCCCCAACTGGATTTAACCATTTTTTCCGATAATTCCGCTGTTGGTTCACTTCCCTCTTCAAAAGCATAAACGCAAAAATTTGGATCTCGATACTTGCCCCTACAGTTAATCCCAATCAAGAAACCTTTGGCATTAAAAATCGGGTCGCCACTCATACCGATTTTACCTCATTTGTATAGCCCAACCTATAACCTTGAGGCAAAGATTGGGGTAGCGGCACCGAAACGAAGCCCGCGTCAATCGATTTTAGATTTTAGATTTTAGATTTTAGAGGCGACCCCACGGATAAATGCTCTTTCTTGAGGATTTTCGATTTTCGATTTGGGATTGACTTGCGCGAGATAAATCACGTGGCGGGTACCACCTTTGAAATTCGTGGTCAGCGAAACTCCCAACCTCAGCACCCGCAGGAAAGCCGACTGCCAACACTGGCTCAGACACCGCTCCGGGTTCAAGGCTGAATAGTGCTATTTTATACTCGATCGCGCTGCGAAACATAACGATCGCCCGATCGGTATTGCCCAGCCGCCTCAGAACTCCTAGCAGTGGGTGGAGGAGGCCGTCGTCGGTGACAAGTCCGATCGCCACAACCTGCTAGTTAGTGAGCACCGTATAGGTTTGGCCCTGCTGCCGGACGATCGTCCCGGAACCAGAAGATATTCCGGTCGGGATGCGTACCGCTGTTTGACCAAGAATTTCTTGATGGTACAAGCCCCCGGCTTGATCCGTGGAATCAATCCAAAATCTAAAATCTAAAATCCTCAAGCCCCCGAATTTATCCGTGGGGTCGCCTCCAAAATCCAAAATCTAAAATCTAAAATCTAAAATCGAATGACGCCCCAACTTTTCCACCTCAATCCTTGGAATTGGTGATGGGATGGAAAATTTGCCAATCTTTAAGGCTGTCCGAACGGTGGGGAAAAGGGGGCAGTTGCGCGCTATCGGCAGTGTTTTCCCCTAGCTTTTCGCTGACATCAATGTAAGGAATTTTACTGGTTTCATCAAAAGACGGCATCCCGACATATCCTTGGCGCCAAGCCAACAAATTATACAAAGAGCCGATCGGGTCTTGGCCGGGTCTGAGGGTATAAATCAAATTTTGACACCGCCCATTGACTTGATTCGCCGTGCAGATGACGTTCTGGCCGTTCATTTGGCCCGCAGTAATGTACTTAAGCATTCGTTGGCGGCGATAGATTTCGAGGCGTTGACTCACTAATTGGCACCGAGTTGCCGGATCGTAGCCAGAACTGGAGAAATAATCGGAAGTCCACTCAATCCAAGGCTCTACGGCACCTTTAGGGTTTTTGTACACCGTCACCGGCGCACCGGTCGAGGTATTGCACCAAAATCCACTTTCCCCCGGTGCTCGCCGACCGTAACTCGGTCCAGAAGCAACCGTCAGGCCACTGAGGGCGCAAGCTGTTGCCGCCAAAACTTTTGTCAATAATTGCTTTTTCATGATATGTCCACTCTTTATTTAGAGGATTCGGGACAAAAATCACCGAATGCTGAGATAACCCTCTTGACGCGCCTGTTCATTAAAGATCCGCTGACTTCGGAATAATGTTATTCGCGACTTGACCAGAAACCCGTTTTTTTTACGAAAACACTTCGTTGCAGCCGTTATGCCTGGTTAAAAAACCCGGTTTTTTTGCTCTTGATGCGTAAGTTTTGATATTGTTCGCGACTTGCACGTTCCCTCTAACCGCGATTTCGGCGCTGTTAAAAAAGCGATCCGAAGCCGAGCTTAAAATGCGCGCGCCAGTCGGAATTCTGTCCTCATTACTACTAATCAAACTCAGGCTTTTACCAACCGGAAAGAGGCTTTTAACCTCAGACCTTGGAAGGGATCGAGTTGGAACGGTACATCACACCACTGACAAGGTATTTGATATTACTTACGAGCTGGGTCGCAAGCTTGATCTGCTGAGACAGGTAAACTGCTGGGTCACACCAGCGAGGGGCAAAACCCCTCTTATCTGATCTAACACTAAAATCCACGTATTAACAAGAACTCTTAACTTGTTTTCATCTCCGTACTGCGGGAAATACTTCTAAGTGAGTGTAATCAGGGTCTAAGTGCTTTCTACCACCAAAATTCACCCTCCATACACTGACGTTTAGTAAAGTATTAAAAACTATGAACCGTATCTGCAAACCGTTAGGATATTTAGGCCTTTGGTTAATTTTGATGGGCGGTAGCAGTTGTTCTAGCTCCGATGCAGCTACCTCAACCGAAAACCAGAGCCAACTCTCAGCAAGCGCCACTCAATTCCAACACCTACAGCTAACGGGAAATCAAATTGAGGCTCGATCGAGTCAATTCACGCAGCCTTCTAACTCTGTTGCCTCTGTTTTAGGCAGTGCTGACCTCTCAGAAAATACTGCCACCGTTACGGTTTATAAGGTAGATAATTTGTGTCAAACTCTGAACCCGGAAACAGTTACAGGCCCAGAGAACCAGTTAATGTCATCGGCGGTTAATGAAGTGTTAAAGCAGCAGATTTTCGATAGTCTTGGTTTGGCTGGCTATCGCCTCAAGATCGATCGCGACCTCGGAATAGCTACCGTGGATCTGCGAGCCTCCGGAAATTCGCGGCAGAAATTGCAAAATCTGTCGAGTTGTCAAATGTTAGGTTTGTTCGGGGGCGTGCGCCAAACTTTAACCAGTTATGCTCCTTGGCAAATCAAAACTGTTCGTTTTACAGAGCTTGGAGAGAATATTTTGAGCACAGTTCGAGAATAAGCTATTAAAATTATTGGAGATGGGAATTACACAATTCTCCCCTTAAAAACAAGGGTTGGGAGGGATTGAATAAACCTTCAAACCCTTTGAAGTTTTTTGATACTGCTAAGTCCTGTGACCCAAACCCCGGTAATTCCTATGACACTACCTAACGGCCCCACAGATCCACCCCTTGTGCAGCTAATTCAATGGATCGGCGATCCCCTGACATTCATGGATAAATGTGCCAAACAATACGGCGACATTTTCACCGCTCAACTGAACAAGGGGAAACCATTGGTGATGATCCGCCACCCCCAAGCTGTCCAGGAGATGCTCAACAGCAACGCGTTTCACGCTCCAGGCCGCCTGAACAGCCTCCTCAAACCCTTGCTGGGAGAACAATCCATGTTTCTCCTCTCAGGAGAAAGGCACAAACGCCGGCGCCAATTATTGATGCCGCCCTTTCACGGCGAACGGATGCGGAATTACGGCCAACTAATTTGCGATATTGCTCAAGATGTTGCCAGCAAGTGGTCGGTCGATCGACCTTTTGTGGCCCGCAGCGCCATGCAGGAAGTCACCATGCGGGTAATCTTGCAGGCTGTCTTCGGCATGGATGACGGGCCGCGGTTACAAGCACTCAGGCCCTTACTTGCCTCAGTCGTCGATATGACCAACTCTCCCCTGCGATCGAGCATACTGTTTTTCGGCTGGATGCAGCAAGATTGGGGCTCTTGGAGTCCTTGGGGACGCATGAAACAGCGGCAGCGGAAAGTTGACGCACTCATCGACGCGGAAATTGAAGAACGCAGACAGCAACCAGACACCAGCCGCACCGACATTCTCAGCTTAATGATGGCCGCGCGCGACGAAAACGGGCAACCAATGACGAAGGAAGAATTGCGCGACGAGTTGATGACGCTGCTGCTGGCCGGCCACGAAACCACAGCAACGGCCCTAGCTTGGGCGTTTTACTGGATTCACAGTTTGCCCTCGGTGCGCCAGAAGTTGCTGCAAGAATTGGACAGTTTGGGGGAAAATCCCGACCCGATGGAGATTTTCCGCTTACCTTACCTGAGTGCTGTTTGTCAGGAGACGCTGCGAATTTACCCCGTGGCAATGCTGACGTTTTCGCGAGAAGTTCTCACGCCCGTGGAACTGATGGGATATCAACTCGAACCGGGCACGGTTGTCATCGCCTCGATTTATTTGACCCACAGACGGGAGGATTTGTATCCAGAACCCCTGCAATTTAAACCGGAACGGTTTTTGGAGAGGCAATTCTCGCCTTATGAGTATTTGCCCTTTGGAGGTGGCAGCCGCCGCTGTATCGGCTTGGCGCTGGCACAGTTGGAGATGAAACTCGTGTTGGCAACAATTTTGCGGAATTTCGACCTTGTATTGGCCGAGAAAAAGCCCGTACAGGCCAAACGCCGAGGGGTGACTTTAGGGCCGGCTGGCGGCGTGCGGATGGCACTGCTGGGGCGGCGGATGCCGCAGCCGAAGCCTGAACCTGTTGCTACTGGGGTTTGAAGTCGCAGCAGTTGCAGCGGGCGATCGAACTTTCTGCTTTGAGTGCAAACAATTTAGCGAGAATGTGCGATCGTCCGCCAATGCCACCATTTTTTGTAGCACCCGCTACAGATAAATAGCTAGAATCCTTAACCTGTAAGCCTCCCCCCTCTCAATTTTCAAATTCTCAGTCTAAAATAATAGGAGCCTCGCAAACACAGCCTGAAAGCAAAAGTGGGTGATTGCAATAGTCCTCTTGATATCTCAAAAGCATCCCTGCCATACTTTAAAAACATATGCATACCCTGTTATTCAGCAAGGTCGGAAGCGTGTTGGCATTGCCACCAATCTTCCGGCCTCTTTATTTTTTGGGCTACTTCAGGCATTGGAGACAAGATGCAGAAGGCAAGGCAAAAATATAAATTCTCCCCCTGTCCCCCTCTGCCCCTCTCCCCAATGTAGAGCTTCTCCCTCTAATTCCAATAGAATCCGACAGCAAGTTTAAGGAATCACTAAGGAATAATTAATAACTTGTTAAATTATCTCCTTTGGCCCTTCTCTCAATCTTCTGTTTTCAGAAATTCTGACACCGAGACAGACTTCGGGAGACTCTCCATATCTTGAATTTCGCTTTCGTGGGCAAAAAACTCGACTTCTTTGTCGTCAATCTGGATTTGATAGCTAGCGGTAGCTGTCACAACCCGTCGCTTTTTTTTATCTTCTATTAAAACCCAACACACGACAGGTCTTACCCATCTCTCAACGTGCTGGTTTTGCTTGGTACTCCCAAAGGCATACCAGCCTTTAGCTTCAATAATCTGAAGCACTTTAAAATCGTTACTTGCCATATATCTCTATCGCGTTAACTTCAGTATTCTTCTTAGATAGAACGGCTAGCTTGCTAAGCATGGCAAAGGTTTGACTATCCCAAGCCACACTTTATAACCTGATTTTTTGTCAGGAAAAGCGGGTTGGCAGGGCCTTGTCTGCGTTGTTGCCTGCTAAATGTAGTGCGAGCTTTTTGTACTCTCCCACAATTACCGTAAAGTATCTATACCGCATCCTCAAAAAATATTCTCGCATTAGCCTCAACAGCAGCCAACTAGACCTTAGCTAGCTGCATCTAAGTGGATGCCAACTGCTTCTAACGCCTGGTTGGTGAGAGCGATCGGCATACAATCCTGTTAAGAGTTTTTGCTGCAATCAACTATCATCTTTACCCGATGGGGTAAAACTTAACTAGAGGTTGCCGCTTTCAATTCTAAGCCTCGGTGCGCCTAATTACTAATTAATTGTATGGTGTAGTTGATAATTGCCAAACCGTCGATCGCACTCAACAGCCGTGTCTAACTCTTCGATTACCATCACCGTTAAACTGTTCGCCGCCTTCGGTGAAGCCTACGGCGTTTCGGAACTTACATTAGAACTTCCTCCCGAAACCCCAGTGTCTCAAGTGCTCGAAAGCTCGATCGCCCAATATCCTCAATTAGAACAATGGCGCGATCGCACCCGCTTCGGCCTCAACATGGAATTCGTCCCCCCCGACACCATCCTCCAAGACGGCGACGAAGTTGTACTCATCCCTCCCGTCAGCGGCGGGTAGGCTAAGTTGGTTCATCTGAAATGTTGCACCATTCTCAATAAGCTATTTATGAACAGGCTTTCCGGCCTGTTCCACAAAGAGTGAATTTTCTTGTGGAACAGGCCGGAAAGCCTGTTAAGCGAGAATCGTGCAACATCTCAGTTAATCAAAAATTCGAGGTTTTGTAGTTGTGTTCGATCGCACGACTGCCCAATTCTTAGCCAAAAAAAGATTTATTAAGTTTTGTAACAATTTCGTCGGCAAATCATCCTTGATCTCGATCGGGCTGGCGTGCGGGCCTGAAAATCTGGATTAAGAACCCGATCCTGAAAACAACTCAAATCCTTGTGGTCTGGGCGTCCCGCCCGCCCAAATATCAAAGTTAAATACACCACTGTTTAATTGAAAAATCAATCCCGACTAAAAAAATCGGGTATGGTTGACGAGGTAAATTGACCGTGTTAATCTTGCACAAGACTAAGAAAACATCGCAAAACTAGAGAGTTGAGCTATGACCCAGGCCACCAGAACACAATCCACAGCAGCAACCTTCACAGCCCTCAAATGTAAAGAATGCGGCGAAGAGTACGAACTCCAAGCCAAGCACGTCTGCGATTGCTGTTTTGGCCCGCTTGAAGTCAAGTACGACTACGACGCCATCCGCCGCAGCGTCACTCGCCAAACCATCGCAGCCGGCCCCAACTCGATCTGGCGCTACCGCGCATTTTTACCAGTCGCTACAGATAACGTCATCGATGTCGGCACGGGGATGACTCCTCTATTAAAATCCCACCGCTTGGCGCGCCGCCTCGGTCTAAAAAATCTTTATATTAAAAACGATGCCGTCAATATGCCCACTCTCAGCTTTAAAGACAGAGTGGTGTCAGTCGCCCTCAGCAGAGCGAGAGAATTGGGTTTCACAACGGTATCCTGTGCCAGCACCGGCAATTTAGCTAACTCTACGGCTGCGATCGCCGCCCACGCCGGACTCGACTGCGTAGTCTTCATCCCCTCCGACTTAGAAGCAGGCAAAGTCCTCGGCACTCTGATTTACAATCCAACTGTCATGGCAGTTCACGGCAACTACGATCAAGTTAACCGTCTCTGTTGCGAAGTCGCCAATACACATGGCTGGGGATTTGTCAATATCAACTTGCGTCCCTACTATTCCGAAGGCTCAAAAACCCTCGGTTACGAAGTTGCCGAACAGCTAGGCTGGCAATTGCCCGATCACATCGTCGCTCCCCTCGCCTCCGGCTCTTTGTTCACAAAGATTTACAAAGGCTTTAATGAATTCATCGAAGTCGGTTTAGTGGACGAAAAGAAAGTCAGATTCAGCGGTGCCCAAGCTGACGGCTGTTCCCCCATCGCCCAAGCCTTCCGCGAAGGCCGTGATTTCGTCAAACCGGTGAAACCGAATACAATTGCTAAGTCGATCGCGATCGGCAATCCAGCCGACGGTATGTACGCCTTGGAAATCGCCCGCAAAACAGGCGGCAACATTGAATCCGTCAGCGACACCGAAATCATCGAAGGCATGAAACTGCTAGCAGAAACTGAAGGCATATTCACTGAAACCGCAGGCGGCACCACAATCGCAGTCTTGAAGAAACTCGTAGAAGCAGGTAAAATCAATCCCGATGAAACCACAGTCGTTTACATCACCGGCAACGGTTTGAAAACGCAAGAAGCAGTTCAAGGCTACATCGGCGAACCCATCACCCTCGAACCGAAACTAGAAGCATTCGAGCGCGCCCTAGAACGCGCCCGCACGCTCGAACGCCTAGAATGGCAACAAGTTTCGGTTTAATAAATAGTCATTAGTCATCAGTCATTAGTCATTAGTTATTAGTTATTAAGCTGTTGACTACTGACTGAGGACTACTGATTAATAGTCATCAGTCATTAGTCATTAGTTATTAGTTATTAAGCTACTGACTACTGACTACTGACTACTGACTACTGACTACTGACTACTGACTACTGACTAAGGACTAAAAAAATGACCGTCAAAGTTTTAATTCCAACCCCCCTGCAAAAATTTACCAACAATCAAGCCACCATCGAATGCGCCGGCGATAACATTTCCGAACTCATTGAATCGCTGGAAACAAATTGTCCCGGCATCAAAAAAAGCCTGTGCGACGAAAAAGGAGAACCCCGCAGATTTCTCAACTTCTACGTCAACAGCGAAGACATCCGCTTTTTGGATGGCTCAAACACAGCCCTCCAAGATGGCGATGAAGTTAGCATTGTTCCAGCAGTTGCTGGTGGCTGATTTTGCAACCGCAGATGGTGGCAGATAAACACAGATGAACGCAGATAGAATTAATTACTATCTGCGTTCATTTGCGTTTATCTGCGGTTAAAAACGATTCCCTCACTTAGTGAGGAAACCTATTTGTGAAATCCAATCTAGGCTTGTAGTTGCGCTGGGGCGTCCCAGCGCAACTACAAACATAAAACTCATTTCTTTGTTCGCAGTGCGTCAAGGAATTATCCCACTAGGAAGCTGCCCTTGCAGCAGTCCGGGGACGGCGCCGGCCCGTCACCTGATTGGCAGGAGATGGCAAGGATGGGGATGATGGGGATGATTGCGATGATGGCGATGATTGCGATGATAATAGCTTAGGTGCTTCCAGGGCACCTGGAGATACTGCTGCTTTTTCCGATCGCACTGCTTCTTCAGGAATTTGCATCAGGAATACCAGCAACGGATTGCTTTGCAGTTCCCGGCGCATCACTCGCTGAATAGCCTTTTCTATTTGCGTTTGCACTCCTACCCAGTCAATATCAACTTGTGAGTCTGAAGTAGCAGGTTTTACAAATTCTGACCAACGATCGCTCAAAACTGTTTCAATGGTTTGAGTGATTAATTTGATCACCTCTGCGCGATCGGCTGATGTCACTACACCTTTCAAGTGGACTTCCGGCTTAGCAACTAATTTGCCTTCCCAGTTCAAAGCCGCCGCTACAGTTACAACGCCATCTCCGGCCAACTGCTGACGTTCCTTGAGGACACTGGCTTTGACAACGCCCGATCGAGAAGCATCTACCAATTCAATTCCTGAAGGCACTTGACCAGCAACTCGCATTGAATTTTCGGTCAATTCTACGACATCGCCGTTGTCAATAACCACCATATTGCTAGCGGGAATGCCCATGCTTTGAGCCGTCTTGGCGTGCTGGATCAGCATCCGGTGTTCTCCGTGAACCGGCAAGAAGAACTTGGGACGAGTCATGTTAATCATTAACTTTTGGTCTTCTTGACAACCGTGACCCGAAACGTGAATGCCTTTGTCGCGGCCGTAAACCACGTGTGCTCCCAGCATCATCAGTTTATCGATCGTGTTTACCACTGCGATCGTATTTCCGGGAATCGGATTAGCTGAGAAAATGACAGTATCGCCTTTTCTGATTTTCAGTTCGTGATGTTCGCCGTTAGCAATGCGAGTCATCGCCGCCATCGGTTCGCCTTGGGAACCTGTAGTTAAAATCAGCACCTTGTCTTCTGCCAAATTGCGGATTTCTTTCAGCGGTTTGAAAATACTATCTTCGCATTTGATGTAGCCAAGATTGCGGCAGTGAGCGATGACGTTAAGCATCGACCGGCCAACCACTCCGACATACCGATTGTTTTTCTTAGCCAAGTCCAAAACAATTTGCAATCGGTGTACCGACGAAGCAAAAGTCGTCAGCATTATCCGTCCCGGTGCTTGAGCGATAATTCTGTCTAAATTCGGCGCCACAGAACTTTCCGAAGCGGTAAAACCGGGAACTTCCGAGTTAGTAGAATCGCTGATCAAGCACAGCACGCCTCTCTCGCCGTACTCCGCCAGCTTTTGCAAATCAAAATGCTCGCCGTCTACAGGAGTGTGGTCAATTTTAAAGTCTCCGGTGTGGATCACAATTCCGACGGGAGTGTGAATTGCCACCGTAAAACTGTCGGCCATCGAGTGAGTGTTGCGGATGTATTCGACTAAGAAATTCTTGCCAATTCTGACAGTATCCCTGGGTCGAACCGTTCTCAATTCTGTGCGGTGAGACACTCCGGCTTCTTCTAGTTTTCCGGCTAGCAAAGCCATCGCCAAACGGGGGCCGTAGATGACCGGAATTTCAAATTGTTTGAGGTGATAAGGGATACCGCCGATGTGGTCTTCGTGACCGTGAGTCACGATCATACCTTTAATTTTGTGGCTGTTTTCCCGCAGGTAAGTCATGTCTGGAAGGACAATATTTACCCCGTGCATTCCATCTGTCGGGAACGCTAAACCAGCATCTAAAAGAATTATTTCGTCGCCGTACTCGAACACACAAGTGTTTTTACCGATTTCGTGCAGCCCGCCGAGGGGAATAACTTTTAGAGCAGATGCAGTTGTATTTTTGATCATGCGTATCCTTTGTTAGTTATTTTTGTTATTGGTCTGTGGTCTATGGTCTGTCGTCTTTCGTCTTTCGTCTACGGTTCGTTGGTAGGGCGATATTTTTCCAAATATTTATGGAAAAATCCCTGGCGGGTTTTACTCTCCCGTACAGTCAGTTGTCTTTGGCCTTCATTCTTCTATCTTCAGTCTTTAATCCTTGACTGTTAGCTACTTACTAACACTTAATTACTAATGACTGATGACTCAGAACTAATGACTGATAACAACCAATATTCAGTTGTCTGAAAACTCGTTCTCGCTCGTCTAGCTAGCTGATACTGCTGCTAGCTGACTCAGTACGTCCTTTAACTTTTGAGTTACCTCAACGGGCGGATCGCACAGGGGCGGACGGGTGGAGCCTACATCCCAGCCTTGAAGCTTGAGAGCTGTCTTGACGGGAATGGGATTTGTGGTGAGAAAAAGAGCTTTAAACAGGTCAAAAAGTTGCAAGTGAATCTGGGTAGCGACTTGAACTTGACCGGCCTCGAAAGCTTTGATCATCTGTTGCAGTTGTTCTCCTACCAGATGGCTGGCTACGCTAACTACACCAGATCCTCCTACCGCCAACATTGGCAAAGTTAGGGAATCATCTCCAGAATAGATGGCAAATTCAGGGGATGTCAAGCACCGAATTTGACTTGCTTGATCCAAGTTGCCACTTGCTTCTTTTACGGCCACAATGTTGGGGATTTCGGCCAATCGAGCCACCGTCTCCGGCAACATATTCTGACCAGTGCGACCGGGGATGTTATATAACATTATAGGCAATTCTGGAGCAGATTGCGCGATCGCCCGAAAATGATTATATAAACCTTCTTGCGGGGGTTTGTTGTAATAAGGAACCACCTGCAAACAACCATCTAACCCTAGTTTAGCTGCTTTTTTCGTAGCTGCGACTGCTTCTGAAGTAGAATTCGATCCTGCTCCTGCGATTACCAACGCCTTACCGGCCACCGCCTTTTGTACCACCTGAAATAATTCGTACTCTTCATCCCACGTCATAGTGGGAGACTCGCCAGTAGTGCCGCACACTACCAAGCTATCTGTACCGCGATCGGCTAAATGAACTGCCAATTGTTCTGCTACCGCATAGTTAACGCTGCCGTCTTCCTTAAACGGCGTAATCATTGCAGTCAGAACCCGTCCAAACTTTACCACACTTTCTCCGATTTTAGACTGTTGATGTTTGATTTTAAATTTTTGATTTCAGATGAAAGGTTTATCTAAAATCCCCAATTTCAATTTTCAAGTTGCGAGGGTTCCCCTAATTAGAAGCCGCCGCCACTTGGCTTCGCAACAAATTTTTTTCTACCAGCAACTCAGCTATCTGCACCGCATTTAAAGCCGCCCCTTTGCGAATTTGATCGCCCGACAGCCACATTTCCAACCCGCAGGGGTGAGAAATATCTTGGCGAATCCTGCCGACTAACACGTCATCCTTACCGCTGGCTTCTGCGGGCATCGGGAAATAATTAGCTTGCCAGTCTTCTACCAGCTTAACCCCGCTTGCCTGCTTTAAGATTTCCCTGGCCTCGATCGCGCTAAAAGGCTCTGCAAACTCTAGATTAATCGCTTCCGAATGAGCCCGCAGTACGGGAACCCGCACACAAGTTGCCGTAATTTTAATCTCGTCCGTACCAAATATCTTCCGAGTTTCGTTTACCATTTTCATTTCTTCTTCACAATACCCCAAATCGTTAATCGGGGTGTTGTGCGGAAACAAATTAAATGCTAACGGGTAGGGAAATATATCTGTTTTGGGAGTTTCTCCCTGCAAAATTGCTCTTGCTTGAGCTTTCATTTCCTCCATTGCCCTGGCCCCCGCCCCGCTGGCAGACTGGTAAGTTGCTACAACGATGCGCTGTATCGGCCTAACTTTGTGAAGTGGCCAAACGGCAACCGCCATCAAAATAGTCGTGCAGTTGGGATTTGCAATTATACCTCGGTGAGCGGCTGCCGCTTGGGGATTGACTTCGGGAACCACTAGCGGTACCGTCGCATCCATGCGGAAAGCGCTAGAATTGTCAATTACCACTGCCCCGGCTGCCACAGCTTGCGGAGCCCATAATTTAGAAGTAGAGCCGCCGGCAGAGGCGAGCACCAAATCTACATTATCAAAAGATCGCGCCGAAACTGCTTCGACCGGCAGCATCTCGCCACCAAAAGGCAAAGTTGTGCCTGCTGAACGTTCCGAAGCCAGCAGCTTCAAGTTAGAAATCGGAAAACTCCGGCTGTGCAAGAGTTCTAGCAACTCGGCCCCGACTGCGCCGGTAGCTCCTAAAATGGCAACTCGATAGGATTGAGACAAATTAGTTTCCTCCACAAATTAAAGTCTAAACGATCGAAATCAAAAATTTAAATAACTGCAATTCTCAATATCAAACTTAATTAATGTTATGCGATATCAGGAGCATGAGAGGATAGCAATGGTGCAGTTAACCTAAAAGGGCGATCGAACTTCCCGATCGATCCGTGCGATCGTACCCAATCCCAGTTTAGCATCTTTTGCCACTCGCCCACGCCCAATCCGCATCCGGTTAAGTTTTGCGATATATCTGCATTTTCGCAGGCGCATCCATTGACTTTGACTGGCCGCAGAGACCGGCAAGATTGACATCACAGGGCGATATGTGCTATGGTGCATCGGCAATTAGTGGACTTAACCTCCACATTCCTAGCAAAAGCTAGTATCCTCAAACCCAAACTATTTGGCAAGAGCCAAAAAAGTAGCCGGCAATGACTTACAGTCTCATCCGGTAAAGGTGTTGTAGTTGTGCCGTTACGAGTCAAAGCGTACAAAATTAAAATGCAGGCAAAGTCAGATTTGTATGTATTTTATCAAGGAAATTGGGTCTAAAACCCTGTCCTTCTAGGACGGCTTTAATTTCTTAAATCCCTTCCTAAAAGTCAGGAAATTTCTAGTATTCTAGAGTAGTCAAGGTTAAACTCCTGCGCCCTAGTGCATAAAAACAGTTAACGACACACTTTGGCGCGTAAACCGGGGGACAAAGAGCGGCGAAAACTCTATAAACAGCTAGGGGCTTAACACAGTTCCTTTAACCAGAGAAACAAACTATTTAGTCTTGTTAAGTAGGGTAGGGCATACCCGAACTCTAGGTAAATATCCTAGTACGCTTTTGGAGATAGACCAAGAGGGATGACTGCGAATCAGGCTCGTTAATTGGTAGGATTTCTACGGTTAAAAAGTTTGAGGATTGCCGAAAGGACGCAACATTTTAAGGTCAGTCGCTGAATTAAGAATCCCTGACCTAAAGGACAGGGAGTGTCAATACACTATTGTTAAATATCAAAAAAGCCGATGAAAGTAACCCAGGAAAAACTTCCAGCTAGCCAAATTGGTCTGGAAATCGAAGTACCGTCAGAAAAGTCAAAACAAGCTTACGAGCAAGTAATTAAACAATTTGCTCGCGAGGTTAGTATTCCTGGGTTCCGCAAAGGCAAAGTTCCCCGTCAAGTTTTGCTACAGCGCCTAGGCCAGAGTCGTTTGAAGGCGACGGCTTTGGAAAATTTGATTAATGATTCCCTGCAAAAAGCCCTCGAACAAGAAAAAATTGCGGCAATTGGCAGTTTTGAACTTCGCACCGAGTTTGAAGAATTACTAGAGAAGTTCGATCCAGAACAGCCTCTGATTTTTTCGGCGAAGGTTGATGTACAACCCGAAGTGAAAATGGGTCAGTACACAGGTTTGCAGCTTCAAGCAGAAGAAGCTAAGTATGATGAGGGTCAGGTAGATGAGGTATTGGCAAAATATCGATCGGACAAAGCTACTTTAATCCCCGTAGAAGGCCGGCCGGCTCAGTTGGGAGACACGGCTTTGGTTGATTTCGCCGGCAGATTTGCGGAAGCACCCGAAGGCGAAACTCCCGCAGAAATTCCCGGTGGCGAAGCAGAAGACTTCCAAGTAGAATTGTCGGAAAATCAGTTTGTACCGGGCTTTATCCAAGGCATGATCGGGATGAATCCAGGAGAAACGAGAGAAGTTTCTGTACAGTTCCCCGAAGAGTATAGCAGTGAAGAATTAGCCGGAAAACCAGCAGTCTTTACGATTACCCTCAAAGAACTTAAGGAAAAAGAATTGCCGGAGTTGGACGACGACTTCGCCCAAGAAGTCAGCGAGTTTGAAACCTTAGCAGAACTGCGCGAATCGCTCGAAACTCGGTTTAAAGCAGACCAAGAAAACAAGACATCAGCTAATAAGGAAAAAGCTATATCAGCAGCCCTTGTGCAGCTAATAGAAGTGGAAATTCCCGAAACAATGCTCGATCGCGAAATCGATTATTTGTTGAATCAACAAGCCCTCCAATTGAAAAATTACGGCATAGATATCAACCAACTGTTTACCGAAGAAAATATGGGGCCGATGCGGGAACGCTCGCGCCCGGAAGCAATCGAGCGCCTCAAGCAGAATTTAGCTCTGGCAGAAGTAGCCAAGCTGGAATCCTTATCTGTTGAACCAGCAGAAGTAAAAGCAGAAGTAGCAAAAATCAGAAAGCAGTTTCCCAAAGGAGATTTTGACCCCCAAAGGTTGCAGGAATTTGTAGCAGAAGACTTGCTCAAACAAAAAACCCTGAAATGGTTGGAAGAAAAAGGAACAATCGAACTTTTACCTGAAGGCTCTCTGACTCCCGCAGCAGAATCGGAAGAATTAGAAGAATCAGACGCTGAAGTTTTGGATGTTTCAGCCACAAGTGTCGAAGTTGAAGTCGTAGGCGAAGAGTAGGGCCCAGCATGAAAGTAGTAGGGACACCGCACGCCAGCCCTTCTTTGTGTCAACAAACACGTTAAACCCGCAGTCCGGCAGGGGTTTAAACCCCTGCCTCAAAGCTAAAGTCCTCTTAAGAGGACTGAATAATTCATTAGTCCTCTTAAGAGGACTTTCGCTATTAGACAGGGAATTCATTCCCTGGCGGACTAGCGGGTCCACTGGTGGACTTGGCGGGCTGAAAGCTTAAGTGGACACTAATGGGGTCTTGGAGTGTCCCTAGGGCGGGGATCGGGGGTATCTGAAGTGCGATCGAATTTTACGTTCACTGTCGAACTACTGTTGAATTTGAGTTAAATAGTCACAAGATTTTTGCTCGACTATGCCCTGTTTGGCCAATGCCCAATTCCCCATTCCCCCCATATCTGTTCAGAAGAGGCATAATAGTTAAAAGCTGGCGGCTTAATTTAAAGCTTTCATCAGCAGCAGCAAATTGTCTAGAATCCTTGACTGGTGTCTTATGGTTGTATCTCAATCTTCCAATTACCTAATTACAAGCTATAACGATTTTGATGTCAGTTCCAGCCCCAGCAATGTAGTGCCGATGGTGCTAGAACAGTCGGGGATGGGCGAGCGGGCCTTTGACATTTACTCGCGCTTGCTGCGGGAGCGAATTGTGTTTTTAGGAACTCCCGTAACCGACGAAGTTGCTGACTCAATAGTGGCTCAGCTATTGTATCTAGATGCCGAAGACCCAGAAAAAGATGTCCAAATGTACATTAATTCCCCCGGCGGCTCGGTGACTGCCGGCATGGCAATTTATGACACAATGCAGCAAATCCGCCCGGATGTGGTGACGATTTGTTACGGTTTGGCAGCGAGTATGGGCGCATTTCTGCTGACAGCAGGAGCTCACGGTAAGCGGATGTCTCTTCCGAGTTCCCGGATTATGATTCACCAGCCGCTTGGAGGCGCTCAAGGTCAAGCAGTTGATATTGAGATTCAAGCCAAAGAAATCCTTTATCATAAGCGTAAGCTGAATCAACTGCTAGCGCACCACACAGGTCAACCGATCGACAAATTAGAGGCGGATACAGAGCGCGACTTTTTTATGTCAGCCGAGGAAGCCAAAAATTACGGTTTGGTCGATCGAGTTATCGAAAAGGAAAACCTTCCGACGGCGGGAGAGAATGTCACTGCACTGAATTAAGAGGCTGTTATGTCTAAGTACGACTCCCATCTAAAATGTTCGTTTTGTGGCAAGTCTCAAGAGCAAGTACGCAAGTTGATCGCAGGGCCCGGGGTGTATATCTGCGACGAATGCGTTGACTTGTGCAATGAAATTTTAGATGAGGAGTTGTTTGATTCGAGTGCAGTACCCGCAGCGGCGGTGGCTCCGAAGCAGGAAACGACGCAAAAGCGCCGCGCTACATCGGGCAAAAGTATGTCGCTGAGCCAAATTCCGAAGCCGAGGGAAATTAAAAATTATCTCGACGAAAATGCGATCGGGCAAGATGAGGCGAAAAAGGTGCTCTCGGTGGCAGTTTACAACCACTACAAGCGCCTCAGCTTTATCCATGCCAAAAATAGCGGCAAGCACCCGCCGGAAGAAGTAGAACTGCAAAAATCGAATATTTTGTTAATCGGGCCGACGGGCTGCGGAAAAACTCTGCTGGCTCAGACGTTGGCAGATATGCTGGACGTGCCGTTTGCGGTGGCTGACGCGACGACGCTGACGGAAGCAGGCTATGTCGGGGAAGATGTGGAAAATATTTTGCTGCGGCTGCTGCAAGTGGCAGATATGGACGTGGAAGAGGCGCAGCGCGGAATTATTTATATTGATGAAATTGACAAAATAGCCCGCAAGAGCGAAAATCCTTCGATTACGCGGGATGTTTCTGGGGAAGGCGTGCAGCAGGCGCTGCTGAAAATGCTGGAGGGGACGATCGCCAATGTACCTCCCCAAGGTGGCCGCAAGCATCCCTATCAAGACTGCATCCAAATTGACACTAGCAATATCATGTTTATCTGCGGCGGTGCTTTTGTCGGTCTAGAGAAAGTGATAGAGCAGAGAACGGGCAAAAAGTCAATGGGCTTTATTCAGCCCGGAGAAGCTCAGCCGAAGGAAAAGCGGGCTGCTGATGTACTCAAGCAACTGGAACCGGATGATTTGGTGAAGTTTGGGATGATTCCTGAGTTTATCGGGCGGGTGCCGGTGGCGGCGGTGTTGGAACCGCTGGATGAGGAAACGCTGATGGCGATTTTGACGGAACCGCGCAATGCTTTGGTTAAGCAGTATCAAAAGCTGCTGAAGATGGATAATGTGCAGTTGGACTTTAAGCCGGAGGCGATTCGGGCGATCGCCCAGGAGGCATACCGTCGCAAAACTGGAGCACGGGCGCTGCGGGGAATTGTCGAAGAATTGATGTTGGATGTGATGTACGAGTTGCCGTCGCGCAAGGATGTCGCCCGGTGTACGATTACTAAGGAAATGGTCGAGAAGCGATCGACGGCTGAGTTGTTGGTACTTCCCTCTTCCCTACCCAAGCCAGAGTCAGCTTAAAAGTAGATATTCACAATCACTAGGTGACTATAATTCAACCTAAAACTTTTAGGGTATTAAGAAACCTGGAAGGGCGGCCACTCTTAGCAGCGCCCCTACTAAAAAAACCGGGTTTCTCGGTTTTTTTTAGTGATCTTTTTTTTTAGTGATCTATAGCAATCATCGCATCATTTGTGAATTTCTTACTCCCTCCCCTTGGTAAGGGGAGGGTTGGGGTGGGGTAAAAAATTTACGACTCCTGCAAGGATTGCTATAATTACCAATCTATAAAATCATCCTCACCTAACTCAGAAGATAACTCGGAAAAATCCGGTTCAGATTCCAATCTAAAAGTGTCCGACTCCCAAATCTCCAAGTCATCCGACAAATCGACTACTTGCCCGTCAAACATATCAGCCCATTGCCTAGCCCTATTCGCGACATCTCGCGCGTCATCACGCACCGCTATAGCCTGAGCGTTAAAGTCATTTTGAGAGTCTGTAGAGCCGTTTGTGGGCGATCGCGATTCGGAAATTGCCGGCACATTAACAGCGGTATTTTCAGTCGCAGGCGGGTGTTTTTGTTCTTCTCTACCCTTCCCCAAAAAATCATCTGTAATCTCAGAAGCCGCCGACTTCTGCACCTGTTGGCCCGCATCATCCGCAGGATGAGAATTGCTGGCATTTTCGCCACCACGTCCGTTAGAAGTTGGCAAATTCTTGGTGCGGGAACTATTAGTTTCAGCGGGATTTGTCAAGCCCACCTTTACTGTTACTCGACGGTTAAAAATTTGCAAAAAAGCTTCTGCAATATTAGCTACTTTGTCTTTAACCATATTGAGCAACGGCTGCGAACTAATCTTAACATAAGCAGTATCATTGCTAAAAATTACTAGCTGTCCATGTTGACGAAGCAGCGATTGAGTTCCATGGGGCCGCACGCGGTCAAGTACCTGTTCCCACACTCGATTTAAATCGATTTCATCGCCTGAATTAGCCGGGGAATAATTTGTTTGATTCGTTTCAGCAGTTGGTGCAGGTGCGGGAATTGCAGCAGGAGGTGTGCTTTCTATTCGATTAGCCACAGGCGGCGAAGTCGGCGGAGGATTTTGCGAATTGGGAACAGAAGATTGTTCAATATTAGATGTTTGACTTCCTCCCGATTGTAGGGGCGGTGCCCCCGTGCCCGCCCTTGGTTGGGGGGGGTAATTTTGTGGTGGTTGAGCAACATTTTTCGCTGGTTCGGCTGTTGGTTGCTGCTGAGTTCTAATTGCTGATGGCAATAATCCCAACAGCGTTACTTCCAGCCACAAACGCGGCTGAGTGGTGTTTTTAATTTGCACTTCGTGGGTTTGCAAATGTTTCTGACCGGCCAAAATCAACTCGGCATCCCAATTGCGGGCAAAATCCGCCAATTTTTCCCAAGTTGCCGATGTTAAAGCTACTAAATCTGACCGTTTCGGTGCAGCTTTGGCTATTAGCAAATCTCGGTAAAAGCTCGCGAGACTTTGCAGCACGATTAGCGGTTCCCGACCGCGATCCATTAGGTGACGAGTCATGTCTATTAATGCTGTAGCGTTATCTGTATCAATAGCTTGCAGCAAATCCATTAAATCATTTTCGGGAACCGCACCGACTAAATCCCAAACTTTTTCGACTGTTACTTGACCGGGAAATAAGCTCAGTTGGTCGAGCAAACTTTCGGCATCTCGCAGACCTCCTTGGGCGATTTGAGCAACCATTTGTACTGCATCACTGGCAATATTGATGTTTTCTAATTGGGCAATTTTGTGCAAGTGAGCAATCATTGCTTCGAGGGGTATGCGGCGAAAATCAAATTTTTGACAGCGAGAAATAATGGTTGGTAATACTCTTTGTGGGTCGGTTGTGGCGAGGACGAATACAACGCGATCGGGCGGTTCTTCTAATGTTTTCAATAAGGCATTAAATGCCTGGGTACTGAGCATATGAACTTCGTCTATTACATATACTTTATAGCGGCACTGTACGGGGGAAAATTGAGCTCGTTCGATCAAATCCCGAATGTTATCTACTCCGGTGTTGCTGGCGGCGTCAATTTCGATGACATCTAGTGTGGAACCTCGGGCAATTTCTTGGCAAACGTTGCATTTGCCACAGGGTGTGGGGGTGGGGGCAACCGTAGAAATACAGTTGAGGGATTTGGCGAAAATTCTGGCACTGGAGGTTTTACCGGTGCCTCTGGGGCCGGTGAATAGATATGCTGGTGCTATGCGCTCTTGTAGGATGGCGCTGGTGAGGGTTTGGGCGATCGCCTCTTGACCGACTAATTCGGCAAATGTCTGAGGGCGATATTTGTGGTGCAGGGGTTCGTAGGTCACGATCGAATATTGGTGGTATTAGCTGTAATCTTAGCTAAGGAGACGTTGTTCGATCGCAAAGAGAGCTCGACTCTCACAGCAAGCCGCCCGGTGGGCTTGCACGGGGGGAGTGAGCCAACAGTAGGAATTAGCACTCTTCAATGTCCGCCCCTCGATCGTCCGGGCGATCGACTGTTCTGCTTGATGTTTTCCGCAGCTCGCTTCCAGAGTTAGTATTAATTTATGTGTATTTCTTTTTATTTTTCTAGAAAAGGAGACCCCCGAACCAACATTTTTTTTAGCTGTATTGGTATAATATCTTACAGACAATTCACCATTTCTATTGGCCAGTACCAGCGCACGATTTTCCGATATTTCGGAAACCTGCTTGCAGTTAAAGATAAAGTATTAATTAGAGGGTGCGTGCTCCAGTTGCAGAAATCCAGTTGTACCAAGATGATGGTGGAATGATGTCAATGTTGGTTGATCCAGTTGCACTACCAGCTCTACTCTGGAGTCCTGTATAAATATAGCGTCAAATTTTACCCTTTAAAAGCCCATGTCAACCCAAATAATCCTTGTAGAACCAAGGTTGGCAGTAGCCTCTCCCAAACCTAAACAGGCTAAACCCGGAGATCCGTCCTCAGACCAACTCTTCATGGGAGCGTCGGGATTACTGTTGTTATTGCTTATCGGTTTAGCTGTGTTTACCAAGCTAAAACTCGACGATTTGAGCAAAAAGCTCAAGTTTGAGGAGTTTAGAAATCGAGAACTCCAGAAAAAATACAAAATGGCTCTGGAAACCATGTCAAAGATGGAAAAGAATCCCGACCTTATCCACTCGCGAGACTTTAATTTAGACTACCTGAGAATGCGAATGGCGGAAGAAGTCTTTCACTTTGCCATTGTGAATCAGATTAAGGTAAAAGTCAAAGAGAAAATTAGTATTGCCCTGCGTCCGACTCAGGCTGCAGTGGGAGATAAAAACGGGAATGCCGGCAGTGGCAGGCAAGTGGATTCGATGTTTGATATCGAATACGAAACTGGCGATCCGGCGGTAAAAATAGAAAAACGAGTGCTGTTTCGGATTCAAATTAAGCTGATGAAACTGCCGACTCAGGCTACATCAGCGACAATTAATCAAATTATTGACTGTTTGGAAACTTATCTGAGTCCTTCAGACGACCACGACAGTTGGCAGCCGACAATTCAAGGTCGCATCGTTCATATTGAGTGGGATCAAAAAGCCAAGCCGACGCCGATGTTGGTGCTGGAACAGTCGAATGAAGGGGTGAATGTTACCTTTAGGACTACGAGAACGCCTGCGGGCCGACCTGCAAATGACCTTGAGAGCCAGTTGACAGGAGCGAAAGGCCAAAAAAACGGCAAAAGTAGTTCTAAAACTCCAGCCAAAGGTGCAACAAAAAGTCCTGCCAAGGTAGGAGGAAAGCGTCCCGGTTCTCGGAAATAAGTTGAGGTGGATTAATATTATTTTCCCGAAAGAACGCCTGTGGCAGCCGCTGTTGATGTATCTTGTGCGAGGTAGCCGTCTTCCATGTGAATAATGCGATCGGCTATGTCTAAAATGCGGTTGTCATGGGTGACAAGCAAAATAGTGCTGTGCTGTTCTTTGGCTAAACCTCGCATGATTTCTACCACATCTCGACCTGATTTACTGTCTAGTGCTGCTGTGGGTTCGTCTGCTAATACTAATTTCGGCTGGCTGACTAATGCGCGGGCGATCGCAACTCTTTGTTTTTGGCCGCCAGAAAGACTGCTTGGGTAATAATCTATTCTGTCTCCCAACCCCACAGCTTCCAGAATCCCTTCTATTTTATCATTAGTTTCTTTGTTAGAAAGATGGTTGTGTAGGTCGAGGGACATTTGCACATTTTGCCTAGCACTCAAGCATTTCAGCAAATTATGAGCTTGGAAAATATAACCGATGTCGCGACGGACTTGTACTAATTTATTTTTCGGCGTTCCCCGCAATTCTTGGTCGAGAATTTTCAGACTACCTTCTTGGATAGATCGCAAAGCTCCAATCAAGGTTAACAATGTTGTTTTACCAGACCCAGAAGGCCCCGTCATCAGAACGATTTCGCCCGGATAAATTTCGAGGTTGATGTCAAATAATGTCTGTTTGCGAAGTTGTCCTTCGCCGAAGGAATGATTGAGATTTTTAATCGAGACAACTGGTAGAGTGTTCATGGTTATTAGTTATTAGTTATTAGTTATTAGTTATTAGTTATTAGTTATGAGTGTTTTTTTATTTCATAATTCCTCATTCTTTAATCCGTGTATCCGTGTCAGAATCCGTGTCGTGCCTTCCTTCCTTAAAAAATATCCGCCGGATCTGCCGCCTGCAACTTCCTAACCGCGATCGCCCCTGATACAGTACACATAATAACTGTCATTGTAAACACAGTTACAACTTTTCCAAAAGTCATGTACATCGGCAAACTCGTAGCAGTTCTCGCTAAATTGTACAGCACCATAGAAATCCCAAGCCCTGGCAAATAACCAAGGATTGCCAAAATTAAAGCCTCTTGAAAAACCACACTCAAAAAGTAACTGTCTTTATATCCCATCGCCTTTAACGTAGCGTATTCTGGCAAATGGTCATTAACATCAGTATAGAGAATTTGATAGACAATCACGATTCCAACGATAAACCCCATTGACGCGCCGAGAGTAAAAATAAATCCGATCGCCGTGCTTTCCTCCCAATATTTTTTCTCAAAAGCTACAAACTCTTCTTTAGAAGCAATTGTCACGTCTTGCGGTAAACTTGCCCTCATTTTTGCAATCACTGCCTTGACATCAGTTCCCGGCTGCAAGTGAACAATTCCGACATCAATTAAGCCTCTAGTTCTTCTACTGTGAAAAATCCGCAGAAAGTTCAAATCGCTGGTAATAATATTGCCATCTGCACCGAAAGATGCTCCTAAAGTAAATAACCCCTCTACAGTAACGCGACGGTTATCTATTTCAGTTTCCACAGGCTTTCCCTGGTTGAAATAGTCTGCTACTGGCCCAAACTCCGGGCGGGAAGCTCGATCGAATAAAACGACATCTGAAATTTTGATTTTGTCCAAATTATCCTTAACTTCCGGCAGCTCAAAGATGGGACGAGCGGGGTCAAAACCGATTACCATCAGTTGGCGGGTATTGTTTTTGTCTGGTTCGGGATTTTTCCACAACCCAAAGCCTAGATATACCGGGCTGATTCCGGTAACGCCATTAAAACTCAAAGCTTGATACAAACGCCGTTGGGGGAAACTTTTCATGGCTATTAAAGCCGTTGACTGGGTGCTGGTGATAAAAATATCCCCTTTTAATTGCGAGTGAAAGCTGATGGAACTTTCAAACAGCGCATCTCTAAATCCAAACTGGATAAACATCAGCAAGTCGGCAAATCCAATGCCGGCTAGCGCGATTACTAAGCGCATTTTTTCGCGAGTTAACTGTGCCCAAGCTAGCGGTATTTTTGCCATAAGAGTCAATCAATTTTAGATTTTAGATTTTAGATTTTAGATTTTAGATTGGGGATTTTGGATTGAATAATTTTAGGATTTAAGCACGGGTGTTGAGAAACCGGGTTTTTTACCCTTATATTTGATTCACACCCTTAATCTCGGTAAAAAACCCGGTTTCTTGAGTCCCCATGCGTCAGTTTTGTCAACGTAAAATTTAGATATCTATTTTAACTTCAACCTGCAAGTTTGTTAGGGTTGCAACTTTCTTGCTCGATGCCGGATCGAGGCGAATTCTTACTTCGATAACTCTCGCGTCGGTGTCGGCTGCGGGGTCCGTATTGAGGACATCTTTTTTGCCGATTTGTTTGCCGATGCGAGCGACTGTCCCTTCCAAAGTGCCTGCAAAAACCGGGCTGGTGACTGCTGCGCGCTGGCCGTTTCGCACTTTGGCGATGTCGGTTTCATAAACTTCTGCTACGGCGTACATTTGGTCGGTGCGGCCGATTTCTACGATGCCGTCTTGAGTGTTGACACGTTCTCCTTGTCGGCTGTGAACTTTGAGAATGTAGCCGGATACGGGTGCTTTGACGTAGCTTAAGTTTAAGTCTACTTGAGCTTTTTGTCTGGTGGCGATCGCACTTTCGACGGCGGCTTGGGCGGCTTGCACGTCTTCGGGACGTACTTCGGCAATTTGGTCTAGATTTGCTTTGGCTTGATTGATTTCTTCTTGGCCAGTTTCTGCTTTTTGTTTGAGTATTGCTTCGGCTTGATTAATTTGTTCTCTACCTGTTTCTATCTTTTGATTTAAGGTGGCTCTGGCTTGGTTAATTTCCTGCCTACCAGTTTCTAATTTGCGTTTGAGATTGGCTCGCGATTGATTGATTTCCTGCTGGCCTGTTTCTACTGTTTGTTTGATTGTTGCTTTCGTTTCGACTATTTGCTCTTGCAGTGTTTGCACGGTTTTTTCTAATATAGCTTGCGCTTCTTTGACTCTCTGGCGAGCCGTCTCTACTGCTAAGCGTTTGGTGTCGTAGGCGGAAGCAGAAATTGCGCCTGTTTCGGAGAGTTCTTTATTGCGTTTTTCCTCGGCTTCGGCGTTGGTTAATTCGGCTTTTAGCCGATCGACTGTAGCGTTTTGAGAGGCAATTTCGCCCCGCAATTGAGCTTCTAACCTAGCCAATTTGGCTTGCTGCACCTCTGTTTCTCTTTGGAGTTGTGCCTCAAATTTAGCAAGATTAGCTTGTTCCGCTTCGGTTTCTCTTTGCAGCGCGGCCTCGAATTTGGCGACGTTAGCTTGTTCGGCTTCGGTTTCTCTTCGCAGTTGAGCTTCTAAGCGGGCGACATTGGCGGCTTCGGCTTCGGTTTCTCTTTGCACTTGTGCTTCAAACTTGGCAACTTCTGCTTTCCCGGCGCCGACAACGCCTGTTTTTGCGCCTGCTTGAATTTTCGCTAATTCTGCTTGTTTGACTTTGACTTCTTTGTCGGCTTGTTGGAGGATTGCTTGGAGCCGATCGCGCGTATCGAGAACTGCTATGATTTGTCCTTGACTGACTCGATCGCCCTCTTCCACCTGCAACTGTTCAATTCTTGCTCCCTCCGACGCCGAAGGGGCCGACAATTTGATAACTTCCCCCTGGGGAGTCAACCTACCCAAAGCGGTAACGCTGTTGCGGGTGGCGACGGAAGTTGCAGCCGCCGTTGCAGCCGCCGCCTTTAACTCTTCGGCTTTTCTAATTTGAGATACTTGCCAAAAACCGACTCCTGTGGTAATTACAGTGGCGGCGATCGCTAAACCGATGACTCCTCGCCCTGGGGGTTTTAAAAATGATTTATCCTTAACCCGTGATTCCTTTACCATTACTTATAAAGTAGGTGATTTCCTGATTAAGTTTTTTCCACCCACTATGAAGTATTGTAAACCAATTTCAGCTATTTAGGGATATCAAAAAGCACCTCGGTCATGTAATGTTCTGCCCAATCTTGACCGAAAGCTTTTTCGAGTACGCGGCGGGTTTTGTCGTTTTGCTGCTGCTGGGTGCAGTAGTAAATTTGAGCGTCTAGAATTTTCGATCCTTCTGCGGCAGAGACTGGTTCGCAAGCGACTGCCTGTTGGCAGTGAATTTCAACGTAGGATTGAACAATATCCAGAAACCGAGTTTCTTCTTCGAGAGACTCTGGCCGCACAAACAGACAAAATTCTGAGAAAATATCCCCCCATTCGGGAATTTGGCGGGGACAAGAAAATTGGTCTATCTGCAAACTTTCCAGTTGGGTTCGGTAGGTTTCCGACAAAGTTCGATCGGGATTGAGGGGAGAAAGGTCTGCGATCGCGGCGCTAACTTGGCCTTTGCCTGCTACTATATCCGTACCGAACATCGGCAAAGCATAATTCGGTCTGGGAAACATCACGCAGTGCAGTATGTCAAGTACCGGCCCGACTTTAGCGAGTTCGAGGTGTATTTTGCGGAACTGGGGCGTTTGATAGCAGCGGTTTTCAATGATCAGTTTTTCTCCTTCCAAGCGCCCTTCTACGTATCCCAACTCAGCGGGCAGGTGGTAGGGTTCGAGGTCGAGATAGCGGTGCCATACTGCTTCCATCCGGTCTGCTAAATCGCGGATGAGATGGTGCTGTTGTTCGCGCAGAGAAGGCTGGGATATTTCTAACATTCCTATTTATCGGGGGATAGCTTAATAAAACTTGATTCTACTCTTGCAGGATGCAGGAAAAAACGTAGATACTTTAACAATATCAGTAGATTGACTTACGATCGAGCAAGTTTTACAGGAGATGAGTGTATGTTTGGTCTGGGATTGCCCGAAATGGGCATTATTGCGGTAGTCGCTATTCTAATTTTCGGCCCCAAGAAGATTCCTGAGTTAGGAAATGCTTTGGGTAAAACGCTGCGGAGTTTTAAGGAAGGGGTTGGTCAATCTGAGGATGAAGCTGTTGAGAAGGATAAAGAGGAAGAGGGTCAGCCGAAAGTGTAAATTAGGTTTGTAGTGAGGATTTTAGTCCTCATTTTTAAGGGTTCAAGCGCTCACTACGAACCTATTCGGGAAATTTGCCTTCTCTAACTTCAAGGGAATAATCTTTCACAGCTTGGGTAATTGTTTCTCGCAAATTCGCGTAAGCTTTCGCAAAAGGCGGCTGTTTTTCAGAAAGTCCCAGCAAATCGGAAGTAACTAAAACTTGACCGTCGCAGTGCGGCCCTGCGCCGATACCAATGGTGGGAATAGTTAATTTTTGGGTAATTTGAGCGGCTAAGTCTGCGGGAATGTGTTCTAAGACGATCGCAAAGGCACCGGCTTCTTGAAGCGCGATCGACTCTGCTATGATGCGATCGGCAGCTTCAACAGTTTTTCCTTGTTTTTTGTAGCCGAGTTGGTGTACCGACTGCGGAGTTAAACCGACGTGTCCCATCACTGGAATTCCGGCGGATGTTAGCTGCGAAACTGTGGCGGCCATTGCTGGATATCCACCTTCTAATTTTACAGCTTGAGCGCCGGTTTCTTTCAAAACTCTCCCCGCCGAGTGCATGGCTTGCTGGGGACTTTCTTGGTAAGTCAAAAACGGCAAATCGACCACAATTAATCCTTGTTTAACTCCACGGCGCACTGCTTTAGCGTGGTGCAGCATTTCATCGAGGGTTAGCGGTAGGGTTGTTTCGTAGCCTAAGACTGTCATGGCGAGGGAATCGCCGACTAGGATGATATCTACGCCGGCTTGATCGATGAGTTGGGCGATCGCATAATCATAAGCTGTCAGGGCAACAATTGACCGCCCTTGTTGTTTCCACTGAATTAATTGATGAGTAGTGACTGACATTTTAGTGCAAAAATATAATATTATCTGTCTTCTACAAAAACATCCTCAAAGTCTCTATAACCACTCAACACCCTTTCAATTTGGATACCATTTTTAATAACGCGGTAAAAAATTACATATTTATCTACAGGGAAACTGCGTAGAGACGGTGCTAATTCCTCACGACTGCGCCCCATTTCTGGAAAATCTGCTAATAAACGAAATTTTTCCTGAAAAACATTAAGAAAATGGTTGGCTGCATTGGCGCTAAACTGCAACAGATAGTTCGTGAGTTCCCTTAAATCTTGCTTGGCGGGGGCACTCAAAGTGTATCGACTCATTTTTCACCCTCATCGGCTTGCTGAATCTCCTCACGCAGTTCTCTTAACACTTCTTCACCATCAAAAACCTCTCCGCGATCGGAAGCTTCAATTCCAATCATTATTTCCTTGCGGAGTTCCTCTAAACGCACCAAGCGTTCCATTTCTCGTTGTTCTAGCAATCGTAACGCAGCCCATACCACTTCAGAAGCTGATGAGTATCTACCGTTGTTGACTGTTGACTGAACAAACTGCTCTAGTTCGGGAGTTAAGGATATGTTCATTACGTTGAGTCACCTATTTGAGTCAACTACTATTTCCCATAATAACAAAAAACTATCAAATTTTGCGATCGGGATTTTAAACAATGAATCAGAGACAAGTAAGCTCTCATGTAGGTATAGCCAGCATTTAACGTTAATAATTTAGATTTTACACCCGAATATAGCTTTGCATTCCCTCCGCCGGCAAAACAATCAACCGCTGATTTTTAAAGTCCGGTTCTAAACCCAAATCTTCGAGGGGAATTAAGCCGAGTAAAGGTTCTTCTCCTGCGGGAATTTCTACACAATCATACCTGCCTTCCCGTTCAGCTACGGCAAGACTGACATCTTTGAATAGACGAAATTTTCTGGTTCCTATTGCCGTATGTCCGTCGATTTCGCCTAGCATGGGCAAACCCAACTGACTGATAATATCTGCTGGTAAGCAGAGTCGAGTTGCGCCTGTATCGACTAAGACGTTATCGATGGTGATAGAGCGTATTTGCTCTGCGGGGATGAACCCTCTTTCTCCCAGAATTTCATCGATGTGATTGGTGACGGTTATTGTTGCGGTGACTCGGCCCATTTTTTTATCCTTTTGTTTTGCTATAGAATGTTGCCGTTGCCTTTCGACTAAACGATCTACAATCGAGGTTGCCTATTTTACATTTTAACAATATTTGTAACTAAAAGCGCTGTTGTTCTTTATTCTTTAAATTGGGTTGAGAAATATGGCAACTTAATAGCAAAAATGTTCTCTAATTATTGAATTACGAAGCTTCTGCCATTCTTGTTTAGAAACATCTGCACGAGTTTTGTCACCCGATGGATCGCGGATATCCCAAATTGTATCTGCAATCCGATCTAGCGATCGCCCATGATAACGATAATCGAAGTCCCAGAAAGCATCACCGACGCAATCTCCTTGTGTAGTAATCATTTCTCGATCGACTGTATTACGAATAGCATTCCATTCGCGGATGTAGGCAGAAGAATCGTCAGATCGCAATTTTCGACCTCCCAATTGAGGATTCACTCTATAAAAAAACCAATCCGTCAGCCTATCCACAGCTTGAGTTCGTGATTCATAATCGCGCGCTGTAGCACAGTCTAGATTGGAACCACCGAGTACAAGGGATATAGCTAACGCACACACCCCTAAAAACTTCGATTTTGACTTAAGTGAAAGTGATTTAGTTAGCACGATTAAACCCAATAAAAATTATCAATATCCCAGATATAGCTGGTAATAAATCTTTTATTTCCATCCATCTTTAGAACAAGAAATTCCTCCTGTTTTAGGTGCGAGAGTAGATAAACACCAATAACTTTTTCCATCAAACACAACGCCTTTTGTGATATATTGTAACTCAGATAGAGGTTGCCACGGTCGGTCGATATTAGACTCATCATAATATCGATATTGTTTTCCCTTGACCTCTAAACCCTGAGCCGAACCTCCCAACCAATAACGACCTTCTTGAATTATGTTTGATGACGATTTTTGTTGAGGGCTATCTGTCTTTTTCTCAATCCACCAATTCCTCACAAAACGTTTTGTATTTTCAGAACCTCTTGTTGTAGCGACTACAACTAGCAGTTCTCCTTGTTGATTGATAAACTCAAAACGACAAGGCCCCTCTCCTGTACCCGAACAATCCTTAATCTCTTTATATCCTAAATCAAATAGCTCTTTAACCGAACGATCTCTGAGGTTAGGTTGACCTTGTAAGCTGGGCTGCCACCCTTGTTGAATCAGGATTTGGCGCGCCTCTTTGTATGGCATACCTTGTTGAAGAGGTATTTTTCTTGGGGCATTTACAGAATTTTCAAGGCTGACTTGAACTTTTTTATTTAAAGCCTCGATAGTTGAATTTTCGGGTGGATTATTCAGGTAATTTTTTTTAGTTGTGGTATCGATGTTTGCACTATTTATGCTGGGAAGTTGTTGCTGTGTGGCAGCATCCGCCAAACTTGTATATCCAATGGCGATTAGTCCCATCAATGGTGCAATAATTCTGGTTGTAATAAGAGTGCGATCGCATATCCAACTTTTCATACTCATCGGTTTAAAATCTTTCGTTTTACAATCAATGCTGCGTGCGGCGTAAGGCGATCGAGTATCACAGTCCACAATTGGAAATATACATTTCGCGTCGAATTGCTGACCATTCACTAATGCCGATCCGATCGCTTTTGGGAATGGGCTGTCCGGTTCGTTGAGGATGGCGGCTGTAAAAAATTGTATCTGCAAGTAAATCGTAGGTTTGTTCGTAGGTTTCGCCGTTAATTGTGGTGAATTCCCATCCTATCTCTCCTGGGGCTGGCCTAAAGCAGACTTCTTGTACCGACTTGACTCGCGGATCGATCGCCTCGCGCAATCTCCGCCATTGATTGCTATATTCGCGATCGCCCGCTTGCAGTTTGCGATGGTTTAACTGAGGATTAACCCTGTAGAATAAGAAATCGGTCAATCGATCGACGGCTTGTTCTCGCGATTCGGCTTTGGCTAGATTGGGGCTGCTGAGGACAAGGGCGATCGCGATCGCACAAATTATTGATAATCTGGAGACGGGTTTAATTGACAGCGACTTGATTAGCATAAGAGTCTATAAACCGGGTTTTCATGAAAATACTTGGTTACCGTCCGTAGACTCCGCAAAAACCCGGTTTCTTTGGTATTTATGAACATATTACAACAATAACCTGTTGATTTCATGTAACACTTCAGCTAACGTGGGTGCGGAAGAGGCCACAATATTTTCTTCACTCTCTTCATGCTTATGGTGAGGTAAATTAGGTAAATTCAACTTAGGTTTATGGTCAGCATTATCATAACGAAAAATTAGATTTTCCGACGAATTAACATAGTGATATGAATACATATCCCGCTCAACTTCTGTAATTACATAGACAAACTCGCGCAGATGAAGTAATGAGCCATCTGGAAAGTAAACCCTCCCCCGCAAAAACCCGGTATAACTATCACGTTTGGCTTCTGTCAGTTGAAAAGACTCAACTGCTGTACAAGCAGCAATAGCCTCCCGAATTTGCTCAAAATACTCCTCAATGAACAAACTATGCCTCCCTCATTTCACTCACTAATTGAGCTGTGGCTAAATCGGCGGTGATTGTGGCTATAGTGCCATACCGCCGGGACTGCGGCGTTACAAAAAATTCAATACTGTTTAATTCCTTAGCATTATCTTGCAATCTCTTCAGCATCCTAGATTCACCAATCCACTCATCAAAGTCGGGACTATGATGTAATTCATCATTGCTAAACTTGCTTAAAAACTCTTGAGTGGAAAATTGATATTGAGTTTCAAACTCTCTCAATCTCTCCTCAGTGACTCTAATTCCATCGGCGAGTAATTGTAACTCTTTAGTAATCGCATCTGTGACGAAACGCAGGATTGAGTCTGGGCGTTCACAGATGATTTTGATTTCAGCCATTCTTGTGACTCCTTTTGAAGCTTAGATTATTATACCAAATCCGGTGGCATTGGAATTGATATTACGCAAAACAATCATAACCATTACTTCCATCCCAACCACCTTAACAAAGGCACAATTAAATAATGACTAACTCCCAAACAAAGCCCGATCGCACTTCCCAACAAACCAAAAAACACAATCGAGCCCCAAACTTGCAGCCAGCCGAAGGTAACGTTAGACAGTGACAAAATCCCAAAGAAACTCCCCGGAAAAATGTTCCACGCATTCAGAAACAGAAACATTCCCGTAGAGAAAACAGCCACTACCAAAGCGTGAACTAATTGATGACTCCGCAAACCCATTCCTACAGTCATAGAGGCGATCGCAAAAGCTCCCAAAATAACCCCCTGCACACCACTAGAAGCTGTTGCTTCCATCCAGCACAAACCCGCCAACAAATAACCCTGAGCTCCCATCAATCCAGACAGCCAATACTGTTTTTGCTGGCGAAAACTCCCCGCATCCGTCAAACCGATCGCAGTTCCGAACCCCGCAAATCCAAACAGCAGCACTTCCGGCCCGACAGCGAAAGTCATATTAGGAATTAATTGCTGCAAACCTTCATTCAGAAAACTGGCAATTTCCGGGCCTAGAGGCGAAGCATAACCCAAAACCAAACCGCCGATCGCCCCCGCACTTCCACCAACGGCACCCAGCACCATTTCCCAGCCAGTATCCAGAGAAGCTACCACGATTTGGGCGATCGCGCCGAACAGCACAACCGTCAAATTTGCCGTTTTTTGTGCCCCTGCCACCACTACTTGCCGACAGAATTCTACAATAGCTTGACCCATTGGGGCGATGGCAATTTTGCCCTTACTCCTAGCATAAATCTCCTGCAAACGCGCCCGAACATCACCAGCAGTCGCCGGACGTTCCCGCACGTTCGATCGCACCATATCGTCCAACAAATTCGCAAAAGGCGGACTCACAGATACAATGTGGCGCCACCGCAACTCTCCCGTCATCGGATCTTCAATTTCCGCCGGATACTTCCCCGTCAGCAAGTGAATGCAAGTCCGCCCCAACGCATAAAAATCCGTCGCCGGCACCACACCGCCTCCCACAATTTGTTCCGGCGGACTGTATCCGGGCGAAATCAACCGCGTCGAACTCGGAGAATCTTTCCCCACCGGTTCGACACCGCCCATCTGTTTAACTCCCCCAAAGTCGATCGTCACCAATTGCAGTCCGCCCAAACCCTTGCTTAGCAAAACTTGGGGCGATTCCGGGTCTCGCAGCATCAAATTTGAGGGTTTAATGTCGCGGTGAATAATCTGACTCCTGTGCAACTCCTCTAAAATTTCCACAGCTTGACTCAGCCAACTAAACACCCATTCCTGCGGACATCCTTGAGGGTGCTCGTCGAGAACTTCTTCTAAAGTTTTGCCGTGAATCTTTTCCATTACCAAACAAGGCAGCCGCTTCGCCGCCGGATTTCCCTCCCCGCCTGCAAAATTTTGTGTTTGGACGTGAAAATAACCGTCAGGATCGACTCTAGGGACGCCAGGGTGCCGCAAAAGTGCCAAAACCCAAGCTTCTTGCTCGAACAGTTTCAGGGCTTTCGGGGCCGTTTCGAGCAACACTTTCAGGACGCGCTCGGTTTCAGTTTCTGTGTCCCAGACTGTGAAAATTGCTGCAAAACCCCCGGAACCGAGGCTTTCTAGAGGCACGTAGCGATTTTTTAGCCGCAGCGGAGCTCCGCAACTATGACAAAAATTGTTGCCCCAAGTCTGAGGGTAGGGCCTTGGGCAATCTGGATTGATGCAGTGGACGGCTTTTGAAGGGGGGTGAGGCACAACCAGAGTAAAAATGGGGCTAAATATCCATAGTAGACTTACGCGCAGCTAACCCAGAAACCCGGTTTTCAGCGAGGTTAAATGGCTGTAACGACGGATTGGGTTTGAGAGCACAAGTCCTGTCCATATTATGTGCTATGCTGTCGATTTTTGACTTCGCGGTCTCCGATTCACGGGATTTTAGATTTTAGATTTTGGATTTTAGATTGCTACATACTGAATAACAGTTGAGATCGATCGGGCGATCGATCTTAACTCCCAACCATAACTTTAGGTATTTCTAACTACTTCCCCCTTGCCGATTACCCATTACAAATTCTGATTTTTAAGTATTAAATTCTTTACATAAACCGTATTGATCCGCTGTTCCGCTTGCTGCACCATATCTTTCGGTCGAGCAAAATTCCCCCCCACTCTGCGATCCCCAGCCTTTCCTCCTGCATCCTTCGCCCCTAGAATTTCATAAGATATGTTACAAATATTTGCTTAATGTAAAGCAAAATAAATAATACTTATGATGATTAAAAGAATATTAAAATTTGAGAGTGACACTTTGTTGATATATTTTTAACAGCCTGCGATCGGGCAAAAAAATTAAGCGAATACTAGGAAGCGAGATATGGCTTACGCGCAAACCCAAACTCAATCAAAGGCTGGGTATAAAGCCGGAGTTCAAGACTATAAACTAACGTATTACACGCCGGACTACACGCCGAAAGATACAGATATTTTGGCTGCCTTCCGCGTCACACCGCAGCCGGGAGTTCCCCCAGAAGAAGCTGGAGCTGCTGTGGCTGCTGAATCTTCTACAGGTACATGGACGACTGTTTGGACTGACCTCCTGACCGACCTCGACCGCTACAAAGGTCGCTGCTACGACATCGAACCAGTTCCCGGTGAAGACAACCAATACATCTGCTTCATTGCCTATCCTTTGGATTTGTTTGAAGAAGGTTCCGTCACCAACTTGCTGACCTCTTTGGTCGGTAACGTGTTCGGTTTCAAAGCTCTGCGCGCTCTGCGGTTGGAAGACTTGCGGATTCCCATCGCTTACCTGAAAACCTTCCAAGGCCCTCCTCACGGTATTACCGTTGAGCGGGACAAATTGAACAAGTACGGCCGTCCTTTGCTGGGTTGTACAATTAAGCCCAAATTGGGTCTGTCTGCTAAGAACTACGGCCGTGCCGTTTACGAAGTTCTGCGCGGCGGTTTGGACTTCACCAAAGACGACGAAAACATCAACTCGCAACCGTTCATGCGTTGGCGCGATCGTTTCTTGTTCGTTCAAGAAGCTATTGAAAAAGCCCAAGCAGAAACCGGCGAAGTCAAGGGTCACTACCTCAACGTAACTGCCCCCACCTGCGAAGAAATGATGGAGCGGGCTGAGTTCGCTAAGGAAATCAAAACCCCCATCATCATGCACGACTACCTGACCGGTGGTTTCACTGCAAACACCACCTTGGCCAAATGGTGCCGCCGCAACGGTATCTTGCTGCACATTCACCGCGCTATGCACGCCGTGATTGACCGTCAGAAAAACCACGGTATCCACTTCCGCGTGCTTGCCAAGTGCTTGCGGATGTCCGGTGGAGACCACCTGCACTCCGGTACAGTTGTGGGTAAACTCGAAGGCGAAAAAGGCATCACGATGGGCTTCGTAGACTTGATGCGCGAAGACCACATCGAAGAAGACCGCAGCCGCGGTATTTACTTCACCCAAGATTGGGCCTCCATGCCCGGTGTCATGCCGGTTGCTTCTGGTGGTATCCACATCTGGCACATGCCGGCTTTGGTGGAAATCTTCGGCGACGACTCCTGCTTGCAGTTCGGCGGCGGCACCTTGGGCCACCCTTGGGGTAACGCACCTGGTGCAACTGCTAACCGCGTTGCTTTGGAAGCTTGCGTCCAAGCTCGTAACGAAGGCCGCAACTTGATGCGCGAAGGCGGCGACGTAATTCGCGAAGCTTGCAAATGGTCTCCTGAACTGGCTGTTGCTTGCGAACTCTGGAAAGAAATCAAGTTTGAGTTCGAGGCAATGGATACCCTTTAAGGATTTTTGGTTTGAGATTTTAGGTTTTAGGTCGCAAACTTGCTGGGAAGTCTTTATCTTTGAAGAAGATTTACAAGTAAGTTTGCATCCAAAATCTAAAATCCAAAATCTAAAATTTGAGGGAGCTGGGGTCAAAAATGGATCTCAAACAAGTTGCGAAAGACACCGCTAAGGTGCTGGCAAGTTACCTAACCTATCAATCCGTGCGGATGGTGGTCGCTCAGTTGAGCGAAACCAATCCTCCTCTGGCAATCTGGTTGAATGAGTTTTCCACTAAGGGCAAAATCCAAGATGGAGAAGCTTATATTCAAGAGTTGCTTTTGGAAAATCAAGATTTAGGCTTTCGGATCATGACTGTGCGAGAGTATCTGGCTCACGATGTGACGGAATTTTTGCCAGAAATGGTTTGTACTGGCATTCAACAGGCGAATATGGAACACAGACGCCAGCATTTAGAGCGAACTACGCAACTTAATTGGTCTGTTTCTAGCAGTAATCCTGAAACATCAATAGATTCTGAACCGAATCTGGATAATTTGTCGAGTTAATCGATCGACAAGTGCGATCGAACACACACCTTAGAGATACAAAAAATGAAGACTTTACCTAAAGAGCGTCGTTACGAAACTCTGTCCTATTTGCCCCCGCTGACAGACGCCCAAATTGCCAAGCAACTCCAGTACATCCTGGATCAAGGCTACATTCCCGGCGTAGAATTCAACGAAACCTCTGCTGCTGAAATGCGCTACTGGACTCTGTGGAAGTTGCCTTTGTTTGGTGCTCGCAGCGTCCAAGAAATCATGGCTGAAGTTCAAGCTTGCCGTCAAGAAAATCCTAGCTGCTACATCCGCGTCATGGGTTTTGACAACGTGAAGCAATGCCAAGTGCTCAGCTTCATCGTCCACAAGCCTAACACCAGAGGCTACTAAAAAGTATTGGCTGGCTAATCTAACTTTTAGGTTAACAGTCATTGCAGATTGGAGGCGGAGAATTTTCTCTGCCTCTTTTTTTAGGTTCGTTCGTAGTAAGGACTTTAGTCCTTCTGCTTCTGCTTCTTCTGTAGGTTGGGTTGAAGGATGAAACCCAACATCTACCGGGCGTTGGGTTTCATTCTTCAACCCAACCTACGAAAGTCGATATTATTTAATCCTCATTGCTGATAGCTTACAAATAGCTTTTAAAACTTGCAGCAACAAAATTGAAGGTTCGGCTTCCATCAAAGTCAAAAATGGCATTAGCTGATAGGTTGGGGGATTTCCTCTGCGGATATGGACGAACTGATAAAACTCTCCTTCTGCTTCTGCTTCTTCTGTAGGTTGGGTTGAAGGATGAAACCCAACATCTACCGGGCGTTGGGTTTCATTCTTCAACCCAACCTACGAAAGTCGATATTATTTAATCCTCATTGCTGATAGCTTACAAATAGCTTTTAAAACTTGCAGCAACAAAACTGAAGAGTCGGACTCCATCAAAGTCAGAAAGGGCATTAACTGATAGGTTGGGGGATTTCCTCTGCGGATATTGACAAACTGATAAAACTCGCCGCTAGTTGCCAATCCCCAAACAGACTCTTGATATTCTAAACTTTTAGAGGCGTAAGTTAGGAGTTGGGGCAAACCTGCGCGGGGAGCAATTAGACTATTTTTAGATTCTATTACTAAAATCCAAAATGGTATATCAGCGGCAATTTGTTTCTCTTTATTGATTGCTAAAATGTCAAATCTGCCTGTAATCGTTGTGTCTTCATCTTCTATAGTTATGTTAGCAATGTCTTGTTCTAGACTCATCTTGATTGGGCGGCGGTAGAAGCCAGCCAATCGCATTAAGGGAAAGGTAGTTAGAGCTTGTACCAGTCCTTCAGAGACTCTTTCCACTGAGAGGTATTCGCGAAAATCGTTGCGGATTTGGGCGAGTTCTAACTGTTCTATCTCTGTTAAGGATTCTAAGGATAAAAAATTTGTGTACGTGTCATTATTAAGCTGCTCTTGGAATTTCAAAAATTGACAGACTTCACCGAGAGTTATATTTTTGGCGTTAATAGTTGTTGTCATGTTTTGATAAGTATTTAAGTTTTAGTTATAATTATAACATAGAGATTGTGATAGTCAATTTGTACCATTCTTAGGAACAGGCAAGATGCCTGTTCCACGACATATTAATTTTTTTGTGGGGCGGGCATCTTGCCCGCCCATGAAAGTGACAAAAGGGATAACTGCGAACCTAATCTATCCTTTCCATCACAATTCCATCAACTATTTCATAACCCCAATTAAAATGTCGATTTGCTAACTGCTGGGCCATGTCATATTCGCCTAAATTGCATAGTTCAACTAACATTTGATATCCTTCATCTCTTTCTCGCTGCAACCTTTCCTGCCGCAGTTTTTCTCTCTCTTCCTCAGAAGGATTTGGTCGTTCTTCCCCCAGGGGATTGATATCGCTAATTCGTTTCATATCCGTCTCATTAAAAAGGGATTGATTCGACTATTTCACCGTCAACTATTTCATAGCCCCATTCTGGGTTAGCAGCGATTTGTTGTTCAACTATACTTCTGCCGAGAGGAGTTTGGTAAGCTTTTTGCAAAGAGGAAATACTGGGGATTTCGGCGGCGGTTGGCAGCTCTTTTTGTTCGAGTTTTGGCGGTTCAGCAATTGTTTCAGATGTGGATTGATTGAGGGCTAATTGCGGCGCGATCGCCCCTAACTTCCGCATAACGCTATCCTTGGTGATTTGCGGTTTTTCGTTGAAGGAAGAGGGCAGATATGGTGTGTCAACGCCCTGCTGTTTGGCTTTGAGTGCATCATCAGCAAGGCGATCGCACTTTCGCAGAAATCCCTCCCACAAATCTTTGCCCAAAACCGGGTTTCTCAAGTCAGCACGGGCTTTAGATACTGCTGCTTCTAGCGGTTCTCCTTTGTGCACGTAATACTGAATTCGCTCTTCTTCAAAAGCAGGATAAGGCACTTCCGGCTCGATTTCCCAATCTCGCTTAACTTTCTGACTTTCTCCTAAAGGAATTCCGGCGATAAATTCATCCCAAAAAGTCGAGGTTAAGCCTTTTGTCATGCTGTCAATAATTTTAAATGCCCATCCAGAAGGATTGCCGAATCCTAAGTTGCGCTCTTGAGCATATGCTTCTAAAGCTCGCTGAAAATTGTGAAGTTCTTCTTGGGAATTCCAAGGGCCGCTAAATCGGTAATGAGGCGTTACAGCAACGGCTATTTGCTGGCGGGGTTGCCCGAAATATTTGTCGGTTTTAACTACATGATTTGGGGGTGATGTTTCGGGGATTATTTCTACAGGGCGATTGGTGCTTTCGCGGCTTGTCTGTGTTATAATTTCTGGCAGATTCGGTGTCCAAAAGTTATTGAGTTTTTCCTCGAAAGCGTCAATGTCCGCCCAGAGTTCTAGGGTGTCGGTGTTGGGATTTGGTAGTTTTTCTTTCAGGAGCGATCGCACTTTGAGCTGCTTTCTCGCTAATTCCTGTTCTTCCTGATTTAAACCGGTGGCTTTTTCTATTTCTGCGCTGTTAGTTTTCACCCATTCGCCGGAGTTGGACTGTTGTGATTGCCATTGCAATAATTGGCACAGAAAAATACTGGCTGTGACTCCGCCGGTGATTTTGGCGAGTTTGGGATAGTAGATGGCGGGGTTTCCTAGATTTCCTAAAAATATTCCTATTTTCATTTTTTATATTCCTAATTCCCTTGAATAGTAGGGTGATTTTCGGCGCACCATACCTCGACTAAACTAGCATTGAAAAACTTAAGATTTTCTTTAAGCTTCTGTCTATTCCCGACTGAATGGAGTTTCTAGAGTAAAAACGGGGATCGCTTATTCGATCGCCTGATTGACAGGAATCAGTTAAGCGTAATAATAAATTATTTACTGTACAGCTCCTCCCAAAATGAATCCAGAACGCCAAGAGGCTTATTTGAACTTAATCGAGCGAGTGCTTACCTGTCCCAACGGCCAAGAACCAGAGGTTTTGAGTTCCTGTTCCGATTTAATTGATGCGGGATTTGTGCAAATGCTAATCCAGATATCGGCTTCAATGGCCCGCGAAGGTGACGAAGATACTGCTAATTTTTTAGTACAACTTGCTCGTTTGCTGGGGAAATCTTTGGGTTTGTCGCCGGATTTGATGCTGGCTGGGTACAGTAGTGGACAGGGGTAGAGAAAAAGTGCGTTAGCGAAGCCCTCGAAGAGGATCGTCTCGTTGTATCATGTTTTGAGAAAAGAGGGCGATTCCCTACCCTTCGGGATAGCTTCGCCTCACCTAATTTTTAAATGCAGCGATGGCTTTACAGTTTATATTCGAGAGGTTCACAAAAATCATTCACCCCAGTTTTAAATACATAAATAATCACCGAAGTCACCAAAATATCAGGGCAAATTTTTGCTGCAACTAAATCTCTAAATGCTGCATTCAATTGTCCGTTTGTCAACTCTTCTTTAACCTCTGATTTGCAGATAGCAACGCGGCATCTTTTGGCCAATCCGTCTAACCAATTTTCCGAGATATTCGGTTCTTGTCCGGCTTGAATTGCTAGAGATATCGCAGCATCTTCGATGTTACCTTCGCAATCTTCGATGGCGTCTAGGGCTTTTAGGGCTTCGGGATATTCGGCTAATTGCGAGCGAAATTGGGCAATTTGTTGTGAGGTAATAATCACCATATTATTTTCCTGGGTTCTCTGTTGGCGGGATAAGTTTAGCAATTAAAGGTGATATTATAGCATTTTTTTGATTGGGGTGGGAATTGGGCGATCGAACTTAATTACATTTTCAACTAATATTTTGCACTTCGCAATGGTCGGGCTGGGGCTTAAGCCCTGGTATTAAAGCTTAAGTCCAGGCTATGAGGAGTGATGTTAAAATTAACAAAATGCGGCGCTAAAATAGGTTTGCAGGATTCATATTTCTAGGGAGTTAGGAAAAATGACAACCATTATTTTAAACTTAGATACTGTCGAACTAACAGACGAACAGTTTTACCGTTTATGCCAGATGAATCGAGATTGGCAATTTGAACGGACACCTAAAGGAGAAATTATCATTATGTCACCCGTAGGCGGAGTCAGCGGCAATCGAGAAGCCTATTTAATTACAGATTTGGGCTTGTGGAACCGTCAAACGCAGCTAGGGAGAGTGTTTAGTTCTTCTACAATTTTTCGCTTGCCTAATAATGGCTATCGAGCTCCAGACGTGGCTTGGGTTAGCTTAGAAAGATGGTCTGCTTTAACAGCAGAAGAACAAGAGAAACTTCCGCCAATTTGTCCTGATTTTGCCATTGAATTGCGATCGCGCCCAGACCCGCTGCGGCCGCTTCAGGAGAAAATGCAGGAGTATCTAAACAGCGGTTTACGCTTGGGTTGGTTAATTAATCCTCTAGACGAAAAAGTGGAGATTTATCGCCCTTCTCGCGAAGTAGAGATTGTACAATTTCCTGTCAGTTTATCGGGAGAAGATGTCTTGCCCGGATTTGTGCTTAATTTGCCGATGATTTGATATTGCATCAAATTTTTCCTGTTTCCAACTGTATTTTCTTCGGACAAATATCATCATCGTACCAACCAGTCAAAGCCACCGCCAAAGCATCCGCCGCATCGTCTGGTTTCGGAATATAACCCAACTCCAACTCCCGCGCCACGGCATCTTGCACTTCGGATTTATCCGCATTACCGCGGCCCGTCAAAGCTTGCTTAATTTGAGCCGGCGTAAACTCGAACAACGGCACTCCACACTGCGCCAATACTAGCGTCAAAACGCCCCGCGCTTGCGCTACAAGTATGGTATTTCCCATCTTGTAAAAGAACAGTTTTTCGGCAATTGCTATATCAGGTTTAATCTGTTCAATTACCTCGTGCAAATCGTCGTAAATTGTTTTCAAGCGCTGTCCCATTTCCTGTTTTGGCGTTGTTTGTATGACGCCGCAATCAATCATGGAAACGCTGTTTTTATCTTGTTTGCCGGGGACAATTTGACAGGAAATTGCCCCGTAGCCAAGATTTGCTAAGCCCGGATCTAATCCTAAAATTCGTTTTTCCATTGCCAGAATTAGTAATTGGAACTGGGAAGGAGGCATTAAAAATTTGGGAAATGTTTCCTCACTACCCATTACCAATTACCAATTATTAATTACCCCTCAGTTGTTTCTAGGCCGAATACCCGATCGAAAACTTTAGTCACTTTATACCCCGAATCTATTGATTCTAGCGGGTCTTTCCGCAACCGGTGCCGCAAACACAGAGTCATCACCCGGCGAATATCGTCCACAGTCACCTCTGTGCGGCATTCCAAAGCCGTGAAAGCTTTCGCAGCCCGATTCGTCACCAAATCGCCCCGCAGCCCGTCTACGTCCAATTCCGCGCACACTTGGGAGATTTTTACCCGCAACTCTCGATCGATAGTTACCGATTTCAACCTTTCCTGAGCTTCCACCAACTTCTGCTGCATATCATCTTGTTCGTGCTGATATTTCGCGAGAAACTCCGGCGGATTTTGGTCAAAACTCGATCGCTGTTCGACAATTTCCACTCTTAAATTCGGGTCTTTTACAGTCCGAATTTCTGCGTGCATCCCGAATCTGTCGAGCAACTGCGGCCGCAATTCTCCTTCTTCTGGATTCCCGGAACCGATTAAAATAAACTTAGCCGGGTGGCGGATCGAAATGCCTTCTCTTTCAACAGTATTCCAACCGCTGGCGGCCGAGTCGAGCAAAACATCGACTAAATGATCGTCGAGCAAATTGACTTCATCAACGTACAGAATGCCGCGGTTAGCTTTAGCTAAAAGGCCGGGTTCAAAAGCTTTAACACCTTCTGACAAAGCTTTCTCGATGTCGATCGTACCGCAAACTCGGTCTTCGGTAGCGCCCAAAGGCAAGTCTACCATTTGGACTTTTTTGCGGGCGATTTTAATGTCAGTTTGAGATAAAGTGCGATCGCGCACTTCGTCACTCATCAAATCTGGATCGCTGGGATGACTGTTAAAAGGATCGTCAGCCACCACCTCAATTTCCGGCAGCAAATCAGTGAGGGCGCGGATTGTGGTAGATTTCCCAGTACCTCGATCGCCCATAATCATCACCCCGCCAATTTTGGGATCGATGACATTCAACAGCAGCGCCAGTTTCATCTCCTCCTGGCCAACAATTGCAGTGAAGGGAAAAACAGCGCGGCGGGCTGCGGTAGCGGTAACGGTTGGTAGAGCGCCCGCATTTAGGGTATTGCTGACTTCGGCAGTAGGACTCACAGGATAACTCAAAATATAATAATTGCTTGTTTATTGTAGGGGATAAGGGATTCTCTGGGGCGATCGCACTTGTAGGATGCGTGAGGGCCAGAAATCTTTGACTGGTGGCGTGTGACTGTTGACTTTCACGCACTTTGGTCTTTCCGCAGTGAAGTGCAACTAAGCTTTTCTGTATTTAAATTGCACCTTTGGGGCGGGCAGGATGCCCAACCCCTACTCCCCACAGGAGTTTTAAGCAAAATCACCAGTAAATTAAATGCGGGTAGATTGCAAATTTTGGGCGATCGGCAACCCTAATGTAAACTTATGTAACGATTCACCGCCCTTCGCATAAAAACCTCAACTTCCCCCAGATAGATAATTAAGAGCGTTTTCAACCAACTATTTTTCAGGGGTAGTATGACTGAACTTAACATCGGGGCATTGACTGGCAGCACAAGCTACACAGGTAGTGTTGACACTACAAATATTTTTGACCTTTACAAATTTAACATCAACAGTCCGGGAAGTTTCCAATTGTCGATCGACAGTTTGAGCGGGAATGCCGACGTATTTTTGTTAAACTCTAGTGGCGCAACACTTTACAGTTCCACCAACGCGGGAACCAGTGCAGAAACAATTAGTGTTGACAGCTTACTAGCCGGAGACTATTCAGTCAAAGTTTTGCAAATTAGTGGCGACATCAAATACACGCTGAATTTAGCACCAACCAGCACTCAAAAACCATCCGACGCAGACACCCTCACCGGTGCACAATTAGATTCTCCACTTCCCTCAAACAGCGCCGAAACTTCGGAAAAACCGACTGTAAACATAGATGTAATTACAGGAACTCCTGTTGATGACAAGACTGTGACTGCAGAAACAACATCAACAACTACCGACAAACCAGTCACTACAGACTCCGAAACAACTCTCACATCTGAACCGGAAAAACCTATAGCAACGAGTGAATCTGCGGCAGAAATCACCTCAACAACTACCGAAAAATCAGTCACTACAGACTCCGAAACAACTCTCACATCTGAACCAGAAAAACCTGTAGCAACGAATGAATCTGCGGCAGAAACAACATCAACAACTACCGACAAACCAGTCACTACAGACTCCGAAACAACTCTCACCTCTGAACTGGAACCACCTGTAGCAACGACTGAATCTGCCACAGAAACATCAACAACTACCGACAAACCAGTCACTACAGACTCCGAAACAACTCTCACATCTGAACCGGAAAAACCTGTAGCCACGACTGAATCAGCTAGCGAAGAACTGCCAAATGAAGAGACTACATCAGCGGGGGAAATCGCACCAGAGAAACCACCAACCGATTCGGCAATTTCAACCGCCGAAGAACCCAGCGAAACTGCTGCCACAAACAATCCAAATAGCACAGCCGCCGCCAAAACAGATGCAGTTGCAGGCGAAACAGTTGCCACTCAAGAACCAAAAACAGGCGAGACTGTAGTTACTATTTCCCCAGATGCCAGCAAGCCAGAAGACGAAACAAATACTGACACTAGCAACGGGGAAGAAACAGAGAAAGAGAATTCAACTACTACCGTAGCAACAACTGAAACCCAAAAAGAACCCGAACCGACTACGGACAAAAAGTTAGTTTCTCCCTTTACATCGGGGGTATTTACTACCGATGAAACTGGTCGAATCAGTGTAGACTACACATTTGATGGTGGGAGGTTCCAAGGTGAGTTAGCTATTTTCAGCTTAGACGATTTAGACAAATTTGAACCTGGTTCGGAAGCATTCATTAAAGAAGTAGCTGCGCGTTCTTTAAGTAACTCGGTGAAAGGTCATGTAGTGATTAATGATGCTACAGAAGGCGCCCGGTTTTCCGGTTTGTTAGGAGAGAGTAATGCTAACGAAGGAGTCTACTTAGGAGTCAAGAGTTTTGCCGTAACTGCTGGTGGTAAATATGGGGTGATGTTGGTACCCAACGGTAGCGTCAAATTCGTTTACGATAATCCGACTGTTGGGGGCAATCAACGTCCTTTATTTTCTATGGCAATGGCGAATCCTGTGGAGGGATTTCACTTTGGTCAAATTGCCGATGTCACGGGAGAAGGCAATACCTTTGTCATGGAGGATATGCGGTTAGATGCAGGGAGTGACAGGGATTATAATGATATCATTTTCCAAGTGCGGGGTGCAACGGCAACAACTGCTTTGGTGGATAGTGTGATTAACCCCGATAAAGAGTGGCGGAAAACTGATTTGGGCAACGCACTTATTGCTTATGCGAAAGACCCAATTGTTAAAGACCCAATTGTTAAAGACCCAATTGTTAAGGACCCAATTGTTAAAGACCCAATTGTTAAAGACCCCATAGTCCAAGACCCGATTGTTAAAGACCCGATTGTTAAAGACCCAATAGTCCAAGACCCAATTGTTAAAGACCCCATAATCCAAGACCCAATAGTCCAAGACCCGATTGTTAAAGACCCAATAGTCCAAGACCCGATTGTTAAAGACCCAATAGTCCAAGACCCGATTGTTAAAGACCCAATCGTCCAAGACCCGATTGTTAAAGACCCAATCGTCCAAGACCCGATTGTTAAAGACCCAATCGTCCAAGACCCGATTGT